>JAZGAY010000078.1:0-3866 GCA_036475985.1 Candidatus Brocadiales bacterium | reverse complement strand
GGTTATCTCTACCAACACTCCACGAACGAGATACCCGCCAGCATCCACCATAACCTTGTCCACATATTCCTCTTTGGTTTTGTGTTTATGTTTATCTTTGGGGTCAACCTGAGGACCGTTTTTGCCTTTCTTGACGTAAGGGAGCCTAATACACCCGTAATTAATCTGTGCTTCTGGCTCTTAAACGCCGTTACGGCCCTGTACCTTATCGAGTACCTTTCTTCGTGGCTGGTTTACCCCCTGGCCGCGGGCGTGTTCTTGTTCACCTACGGTATCAGGGTATTCGAGAGCTCCACAAAGGAGCTCGCCGACATCGTTATGGACAGGAGTTATGAGAAGACCATCCAGGTTGCGTACATATGGCTGGTCATAGGTATGCTCATAAGGATAGTAATACCTTCCATCGGCGAAGATACACCCAGCGGTCATCTGTTTTATGGTGCATCGAACCATGCCGTGACGGTCGGCTTCATATCCATGATGATGATAGGTTATGCCTCGAAGATGGTTCCTACCTTCAGGGGGGTGGCCATATACAACATCCGCCTCTCGGAATGGACCTTTGTGCTTCTGAACATAGGTATTTTCCTGAGGGTTGTTGCCCAGATGTCGATACCGGTTTACCCGGGTCTGGCATACCCTGTGGTCGGCATATCGGGCTGGTTAGAGGTTACGGCCATGGGCATGTTTGCGTATAATCTGTGGAATACAATAAATTTAAAAGAAGAACTGCGGAGCTCCGAGAGGGCAAAGAGGCTTGCGGAGGTTACGAAAGACACTATAGTCTACGACGTGTTTGAATCCTGCCCCGAGACCCTGGACGTGTTCCTGAGCTTCGGGTTCTCTCAGCTTGCGAGCCCTACGGCGAGGAGGACGATGGCCAAAGTGGTTACCATCGAGGCGGCCTGCAACTTCAAGTCGGTGGATTTGGACAAACTCCTCGAGGCGCTGAACGCCAAGATAAAAGAAAAACGAGACGCCTAGCGCCTCCAGAGCATAAACATCAGTACGACGCTGTAAATCTCCAACCTGCCGAGCAGCATACAAAAGACGAGAACCCACTTCTCCATAAAATCAAGACCACCGTAATTCATGGCAGCGCCTACCTGTCCGAGACCGGGTCCGACGTTTCCCATAGTGGCGGCCACCGCGCTTATTGCCGTCACAATGTCCGACCCCATACCCATCATGACCAGGGAGAAGGCCCCAAAGAGGCCCATGTAGAGGACAAAAAAACCGAATGTGTTGATTATGACCCCTTCCTCCACAGAGGTCTCATACATCTTAACGTGCTTTATTACCCTGGGCGTGGTCAGGCGGACAAGCTCTCGTGTGGTGGCTTTAAGCAACAACAGTATCCTGATATGTTTCATGGCCCCGGAGGTAGAACCGGCACAGCCACCGAAGAACATCATCACCAGCAGCAGGAAACGGCAGAAATTAGGCCATGCGTCAAAGTTCTCGGTCGTGAAGCCCGTGCCGGTGGTTATAGAAACCGCCTGAAAGACAGATACCCTCAGGGCCCCTTTCACGGAATTATCCGCCAGCGGGCCGCTCATATATAAATATGCGGTTAGGAGTGTAATGGCGCTAAGAAGCACAATGACGAAGAAACGCAACTCCACGTTTTTAAGCACCTTCCTTACATGCCCGCGAGCAAGCTGGTAGTAGATGATGAAATTACAGGCACCGAGGAACATAAAGGCTATAACGACCGACTCGATATAGGCGCTGTGATAGGCGCCTATGCTGGCGCTTTTTGGGCTGAACCCACCCGTGGAGACGTTGCTGAAGGTATGGCATATGGCATCGTACTTGGGCATGTCTCCCAGATATAACAGCAGGAACTCAAGCAGCGAGAGTACTATGTATATCACAAAGAGCAGCTTCGCCGTCTCGGCCACCCTGGGACGCAGCTTGTCGGCAAGTGGCCCCCCCGGTATCTCCATCTTAAAGAGGTGGTGTGTGCCAAGACCGGTGGTGGGCAGAAAGGCGATAAAGAACACCACGATACCGAGACCTCCCAGCCACTGGGTCATGCTCCGCCAGAAGACTATGCCACGGGGCAATGACTCTATATCGGCTATGACCGTGGCCCCAGTGGTAGTCAGACCGCTCATCGCCTCAAAGTACGCGTCACTTATGTTCACGATACTGCCGGAGAAAAGATATGGCAACGCTATAAAGGCGACGCATATAACCCAGCCGAACACAACGGTCACGAAGCCTTCGCGCATCGTGACCTCTTTCGTCGCAGGCCGGAAGAGGAATTTCATCACGCCGCCCATGACGATGGTTATTGATACAGCGTACATAAAAGCGTTTATCTCTTTACCGTCGCCGTAGTATGCCGCAACGGCCAGAGGCGCGAGCATGGCCACGGCCAGGAGGATGAGCATTCCGCCTATTGTGGAGATAATCAGCGATTTGTTCATTTTATCTGTACTGTTTCAACCTGGTAATGGGCCAAAGTCGAAGACGGGTGGCTGGATTACGAAACGGACGGAAGTCTATTTTTTTGTAAACAGGGCGTGCACCCTTTCTCTTGCCTCTGGCATGTAGAACACTATCGCACGATCACCGGCGTCTAACACACATTCTCCATCGGGCAGTATCATGGAGCCGTTTTTGATGATTGAGCCCAGTATCGAGCCCTTTGGGAACGAGACGTCACGGAGTTTTTTGCCGACTATTGTTGAGTTGCCTTCGGCTATCATTTCTGTCGCCTCTGCCTCGGTTTCGTCAAATAGTTTAGCCAGCCCCACTATAGGGCCGCGGGATATATGGTGGAGGATGGAACTTACTGTGATAAGCCTTGGGTTAATAACAACGTCTATGCCGATAGAGCCGAATACGGGGACGTAGTCGGGTTCGTGTGTTATGACGACGGCCTTTTTTGCATAGCGTTTTTTGGCCAGCAGGCATGCAAGTATGTTGTCCTGTTCGTTCTCCGAGGCCCCGATAAAGAAGTCCACGGGTTCAAGGGTGGCCTGTTTCAGTATCTCCGTCTCGGTTGCCTGCCCATGTAGTACGGTCGTATTGGAGAGTTTGGAGGCAGCTGTTTGTGCCTTGTCTTCATCCGGTTCGATAAGTACGACGTTATCGGCGGTCTTCTCCAGGGTGCGGGCCAGCTGGATGCCGATGCGGGTGGCACCATAGATGACGAACCCCTGGGTCTCTACGGCGCGCCGGTTGACCATTGGGAGAAAATAGGGAAGGCTGACCCTGGCCAGTAGTACAAGGATATTGTCTTCAGGGCAGATTGTGACCTCCCCCGAGGGAATCATTATCTCTTCCTTTCTCTGTATTGCAACAATAAGGAATGAGTCCGTTGCGCCCGCTTCCCTGAGGTCTTCAATCCTTTTGCCTACTATCGGGGCATCGGGCGGCACGCGAAAGCCGCGGAACAATATGTCGGACTCCGCAAAATCCGCCACATACGTTGCCCCCGGCGTCTCCATTGCCTTCACGATGGAATCGACGGTAATAGGTATTGGGTTTATCATGCGGTCGATAAAGAACTGGTTCTTTTGCAGAATGGAACCTTCTTTAGTAAACTCTTCGTTCCGAATTCTCGCAATCTTGCTTTTGACGCCGTACCAATAGGCAAACAGGCAGACCGTCAGGTTTACCTCGTCGCTGTCAGTGACGGCCAGCACCATGTCCACCTCTTTTATGCCCGCATCCTCCAGCGCACGTGGTGAGTTGCCGCTACCTTCCACGCAAAAGACATCAAGCTTTTCGGTTACCTTGCGGTATATATGCGGGTCGCTCTCCACAACGGAAACGGTGTGACCTTCTCCGGAAAGTTGTTTGGCTAGATTGAAACCTACCGCTCCAGCGCCTGCGATGAGTATCTTCATGGA
>JAZGAY010000077.1:0-3229 GCA_036475985.1 Candidatus Brocadiales bacterium | reverse complement strand
ATTTATAAGACTTATACTCGAGGGTCAGTCGCTCAATCCTCGTCGAACCGTTTAACGTGAAGACATCGCCAATAGTGCCATTGATTTTTATGTCACTGTTAGTGCTTCCAGTTGCATTCAATTCGTCAAAGTGTGGATACCTCTGGGCAAGCGTATTTCCTATCTCATCCAACGGCGCCGTGACGTGTACATCAGCCTCAACTCGACCGTCACCAGATACGACACCGGAGAGGTCTAGATTTACTTTATCGGTATTCAAGAACAATCTTTTGACGTTCGCAATCTTTTTAATCAGGTCTAAATCCAGCACCGCTCCGGCCGCAGCATCATTCACCAGCATGCTCAGCGTAACGTTTAGGTGATTATCGTCAAGTTTGAATTCGTCTACTGAAATATTGCTGAGCTTGTAAGCCTCATAAACAGCCGTGTCAACACCCAGTGTACCCCTGACCCTAAGGCCTTTTTGAATGGGGGTTACGATCTTGCCTTCAAAATTCAAATACACCTTCCCTGTCCCTATCAAGCGCAGAAATTCTGGCACCTTAAACAGGCTGCTGACCTTTTCCATATTTACAAACAGATAGAGTTCGCCCTGGTAGTGTCCATTCTCAGTCGGTTGAAGCACACATTCTTCCAGTTCCATGGCAAGTATGCCATCGCCGCCTTCAAAGGTTCGAACATTCAAAACGCCGTTTACCTGGTCATAATCAAGGTCGTACTCTAGTGTGACCTCTGGGTCACTGTATTCAAACGACTCAAACATAACATCGAGATTAGTAACCCTGGTCCTACCCCTTAACGTAATTTTACCCCCTAGTGTCCCTTGAACCTCGGTATCACTTATAAGCTCCCCAGTTATTAATGCCCTGGCCGAGGGCATATATTTCGTGCCAAGTTTTACCGCCAACTCCTCCAGCGGTGCTGACAAATGAATCTTTGCGTTGAACGTGCCGTCAGCGTACGCCTCTCCCCTCAAGTCCAGGTCTATATCATCTGTCTTCAATACAAATTTCTCAATCCTTGCCAGCCTCTCCGCCGGGTTTATCTCTATTTCGTAGAATGTAACGGCTTCGGTTGCCTCAATGGGTTTGTCAAATAATCTGTTGTCCTGCAGGTACAAGTCTGTAGCGCTTGCCATTCCTTTCAGGAGCATGGAACCTCCGGCCTGAGTGATGACAGCGGTTTTTGAAGCCAGGTTCCCACTTATCCTAACGTCTTCGGGCAGTGTCAGTATTCCGCCGAGCCTGGCCAGCACCGTGTCGAGGTTAACCTTAGCCGACGTCCTAACAATCTCTGAGCCGGGTTTGCTCAGTCCACTCATGTCCACCAGTATCTGGGCATCCGCAAGCCCGGACTTGAAATCAATATTACCCCGCAGGGCCTCAATGCTCCGCAGTTCATATCCCGTTAGGGCACCGGAGATAACCACATGGTCACTGCCGCCCCCGCCGACTATATCACACTCACCATTTATTTGAGCTGTACCGCCCGGTTCTATGCTACTAAGCCTGAGATTAAGGTCTTCCACCTTTGTCGACTCGTCAGTAGAAAGGTCGATAAACACGAAGGTCCCGTCGTTAATCCTGGCCTCCTTTATCTTTGGAAATTCACGTTCGTGGCCACCTGCTCTCATCGTCAAGATACCGATGCCACCCAGCCCCTTGGGCCCTTCGGGACCTCCTCTGTAAATCACCATCTCCGGGCGGTTGACATCAAAACGCTCTATATTCACCCTGCCCTTGAGGAGCGCGAGTATCTTGAACTTCAGATGGATACTATCTACCATTAATATCGGCCTCTGACCGTCCTCGTCCTGTATAAGGAGATTTGATATTACCACACCCCTCTTCCAGCTAAACGAGACCTCCTCGGCGGTGGCCCTGCCGCCAAATTGTTTCTCCAGTTGCCCCATAATTACGCCGCGTACAATCAGGTTGGGGTACACGGCCATAATTATAATGAATATGACAACGAGTCCACCAATCCCGCCACCAATGGCAATAGGCAAGAGCTTTTTCAATCTCATCCCTTACTCCCCTTTATGACTACATTCTCCCCTGTGGAGGCGTCAAAGAAATGCATCTTCCCTTTATCAAAGGAGACAAACATATCCTCCTGCTCTCTGGCAGGGAAATCGGCCGCAGTTCTGGCAACGACCGTGTTTCCGGAAAACACGACGGTAACAAACGACTCGGCGCCGACCGGTTCTACCATCACTACCGTGGTCTTGAAGGTACCGGGTCCTTCTTTTCGAGATAGTTTAACATTTTCCGGCCGTACCCCCAAATCAACTTTCTCTGTGCTTAGTCTGCTCTTCAGGGCCTGTGATTCTTCAGGGCTCAACGACAGTCGGTACGTGCCAATTTCCACAAATCCGTTCATAAACCTCCCTGGCACAAGATTTATCGCAGGGCTGCCAAGAAACGAGGCCACAAATTTGTTTAAAGGTCGTTCGTATACCTCGCGCGGTGTCCCGCACTGTTCGATGCGACCGTCCCTTATTACCGCCAGCCTGTCGGACAGGGTCATGGCCTCCGCCTGGTCGTGGGTTACATAGACAAAGGTGCTTTTGAGTCGATGCTGGAGTCTCTTCAGCTCTGTCCTCATCTGCGCCCTCAATGCGGCATCCAGGTTTGAAAGTGGTTCGTCCAGGAGAAATACCCGCGGGTTCCTGACCAGGGCCCTCCCCAGGGCCACCCTTTGTCTCTGACCGCCACTTAGTTCCTTGGGCATTCTATGGAGAAGATCCCCGAGGCCCAGCAGTTCTGCGGCATCCTTTACCTTGCTGTCTATCTCGGCCTCGTTGACCTTTGCCATCCTGAGGGGAAAGGCCATGTTTTCGTACACGTTCTTGTGCGGGTACAGGGCATAGCTTTGGAACACGAAGGCCACGTCTCTTTCCCTTGGTGAGAGTTCGCCGACAGGCTCTTCGTCAAAGAACACCCTGCCGGAGCTCAGATCCTCAAGTCCCGCGATTATGTTGAGTATGGTGGATTTACCACAGCCGGATGGGCCGACAAGCGTAAAAAACTCCTTGTCCTCCACCGTGAGGTCTACACCGTGGATTATCTCCGTGTCGCCGAATCTCTTTACAACATTCTCGAGCCTCACACTTGCCATGTCTACTCCTTAACCGAACCCGCCGTAATACCCGAGACGATGCGCCTCTGAAATACTACCACCAGTATTACAAGCGGTACCGTGACTATAATAGAGGCTGCGGCTATAT
>JAZGAY010000076.1:0-4133 GCA_036475985.1 Candidatus Brocadiales bacterium | reverse complement strand
TATCTTGAGTATCTTGCAGGTTACGTCCTTCCCTATGTATTCGGCTATATCTCCCGGCGGCTTTATGTCTATCTGAGATGCGGGCAGGAACACGGGTATGCCAAGGTCGACCAGCAAGCCACCCTTTATCTTTCTGGTAACTGTGCCGGTCACCACGTCGCCCTCATTGTATTTGGTAATAATCTTCTCCCAGCCTCTTATGCGGTCGGCCTTTCGTTTTGAGAGCTTTATCAGGCCCGAGTCGTCCTCTACGGCCTCAAGGAGGACCTCAACCTCGTCTCCGACCTGCAATTCGGAGAGATTGTCAAATTCGTCGTTGGGAATAACGCCCTCCGACTTGTATCCGCAATCAATAATCACGTCCGTCGGAACAAACGCGAGGACCTTGCCCTTAAGGATGGTACCTACCTCAAAATGCTTTATGGAATCGGCGTAGACCTTTTCCATATCCTCTGACTGGCCGGCGCCTATCGCCTCTTCAACTTCTCTTTCAATCTCCGCCGTATCGATATCGTATTCTCTTACTACGTCAACTCTCTGCATTTATCCCCACTTCCTAAAGATTAGAATTAACCTTTGCTTCTCAAAAAATTCTGAAGCTCCAACATCCTGGATGCCACTTCCTCCGTAAACGCCTCCGCAGGGCCGTTACAATAAAGCGGCCGGCCGAACGCGACCTTCACGTCAGGCCCAAGCCTGAAAAGCTTTCTAGTCCTCGGCCAGACCTCAAAGGCGCCGTCGATTACCGCCGGTACCACGGGCGAGCCCGACCTCCTGGCTACCAGCGCTATACCGGGATTGATCTCCCCGATACTGCCGTCTCTCGTCCGCGTTCCCTCGGGAAACATCAAGACCATCTTGCCCCTTTTCAAACGCCTTATCGTCTCTTTTACGGCCCCGAAGTCGACACCGCTGTCATTCAGCGGAAAGGCGTTCAGGGACAATATCAGCCAACGGAACAAAAAATGCTTGTGGAAGAGCGACCGCCTTGCCATTATATGTATCTGGCGGTTCAGCCCGACGCCTACCAGCAGGGGGTCAGCATAGCTCTGGTGGTTACAGACTATTAAAACCCCGCCGCTTCGAGGCACGTTTTCCCTGCCAAAAGACCTGTACCGCCATAAGGCAGGAAACGCAAGCTGGGCCAATATGCGCAAGAAACTATACCATATCGACCTTAAGACTTCCACGGTTACCGTTTATTCTACTTGAGGGCTAAATCTTTTTCAACAACCGTTCTACAACTTCTTCCACGCTCAGCCCAGTGGTGTCGAGGTGTATAAACTCCGGCCCCGTACACAGTGGAGAGGCCTCACGGGTGCTGTCCCGCCGGTCTCTCTTCTTCAGGTCTTCGAGTATCCTCTCGTAACTTACGTCTTTACCGTCGTTTCTGAACTCCGCATAACGCCGCCTGGCCCTCTCCTCAGGCTGGGCGTCGAGGTAAAATTTTCTCTCGGCATCGGGGAATACGACGGAGCCGGTGTCGCGGCCCTCGGCCACCACGTCTACCCCTCCTGCTGCCGCCGCCCTCTGCAACTCCACCACAGGTTTCCTTAAATTCGCACGACCCGCAATGAAGTGAATCTTATTTGTTACGTCCGCGCCCCTTATCTCCCCGGTCACGTCCTGGCCGTCTACAAGGACGCGGATGCCCTCCCGGCCGTCCTCTATCTTTATCCCGGTCTCTTTTACCAGCTTACAGAGCCCCGCCTCGTCCGTAAGGTCGGCCCCTGCCTTAATGGCCTTCCAGGTAAAGGCCCTGTAGAAGGCACCTGTATCTATATACCGGAAACCAAGCCGCCTTGCTATGGTCCTGGCCACGGTACTCTTGCCGGAACCTGCAGGGCCGTCAATAGTTATAACCAACCGCTCCACCTATCCGTTTCGAAAGCCCCGGGCGGGCCAAACAATCTAACAAATGGCTACACCTATTTCAATGAATTTTTGAGGTTCCATGAAAATGGAGTATACGGAATAAGCCGCAGGACACCATCATCAATGGTTTTCGCGGCAAACTAGCGTCTGGCCCTCTTTCTGGCCCACCACTCCGTCGTCAGGGCGCCAAGGACTATCATGAACAACGCCCAGTTGTCCCACAGCGTGTACGTCCTGCGTCCCAAAAACCTCCATATCTCCGGGTTTTCGAGGTTTTTCAGGGACTTATCAACCTCTGAGACGGGGAGTCTGAAAAATCCGCCGCCCGATGCCTCGGCCACCTTCCTGAGAACGGCCTCGTCCACCTGCAGCTCACGGTACTCTTCCATCATTGAAACGACACCGAAAAGGGCCGAGGCCTCACCCAGTTCCTCACCGCCGTCCTTCGTCCATGCGCGTACACGTGCCCTGTAAAACCCTGCGGGAAGATTCTTGCGAGAAAAACGGCACTGGCCGCGGGAATCCGAGTCAAGGGTTTCTGTAACGACCTCCTCCCCGGTCTCAGCGTTATCAATCCCGAGCTCCACTCGTGCGCCCGGAATGGGTTTATAATCCTTCCCAAAAACCTCGATCTTCAGGTGTGCCTCTTCTCCGGGCAGATATTCCTCCTTCTGGGCGGTGACACGAACCAGATCAAGCTCCGGGTCCCTGATGAGCCACCGGACGGCGTTGTTCCAGAATTTCATATAATGCCTGTTGCTACCGCCCCTGGCGACCGAGAGGAAGTTCCACCTCCAGGAGCCGTCCGTCAGCAGGGCCATTGTCCTTCCCCTGCCCACGTCCCTGACGGCCAGCACGGGCCTCTTGTTCCGCGGATGCCGGCCAAGCATCACGGCCCCTTGCTTCACGTCACCGACTACGTTGCACCCCCCGAGTTCGGGAAATTCCTCCCACACACGCCGGTTCCTCGCCTCGTCGCGCTCAAGGGTCGTTATCGGATGAGTCAGCCCCTGGTCGGTCAGAACCGGCCTGAAGTACTCGGTGTCTACACTGTCGCCACTCTCGTCCAGGTCTACGGGCAGTATGTCCTCAATGGGCGTGCGGTCATAACCCCCGTTAGAAAAGGCAAGGTCGCCGCCCACCATCAGGAAGGCCCCCCCCGTCTCCGTCACAAACCTGCGCACGTTTTCCATGTAATATGAAAAACGCAGATACATCGAATCATAAGGGCGGTAATCAAAGTTCTGGAAGATAACCAGGTCAAAGCTGTCCAGGACCTGTGTAAAGAGTTCTTCCACGGGAAACGGGATGAGACTCAACTCATGGCTCGGAGCCTCTACAAGGTCGGTCGGGGTCCGCAGGATAAAGAAGGAGATGAGGTCTATGCTGGGGTCTTTCTTCAGGATGCGCCTGAGAAAAAGCTCGTCCCAGGACGGTCTCCCGCAGAGGTGAAGTACCCTTATCTTGTCGCGTATGACGTGCAGCAATATGCTTGCGGAATTGTTCTCCGAAACAAGCTCATCGACCAGTGGCGGCACCGTGACGGTATAGAGGGTGTTACCGGTGGAATACGGCATGGCCTTCATCGTGACAACGTAGTACTCCTTACCGGGCTCAACCTTGAGCGGCTTGGACAGTACTATCTTTCCGTTTTCCTTCAAGGTTACCGGCAGGGTGACGTTGGCATATCCCTTTACCCGTACGGTAACCTGTATGTTCCAGGGGTTTCGGATGAAGGCAAAGCTGTCGGCAACCACCTCTTTAATGGCTATGTCTTTATATTCCTCCGGAGGCGGGCCAAAGGCAAATACAGGCGCCGGCAACTGCCCTGCCAGCCTTTCAATCTCCTCGAGTTTTTCCCCGGCGGGGACGTCGCTTGAGTCCCGGCCGTCGGAAAATAACAGTATGCCGCTTAAGTGCCCGTCCTGATAACGTTTTAGAAGTCCCCTTAGAAGCGCGGCAATGTCGGTAGACTGGCCATCCAGGTTGATGCCCGCATCCATAACCCTCGACCTCTCGACCTCCTTTATCTTCTCAGGACCGGAAAAACTGAGGTAGTCTACATCGAAATCCCTCTCCAGGGTCTTAAAATAGCCGCTGTTTCCCTTGAGAAACTCTTTGACACTTTCAAACCTCCCACGACGTCCTGTCTTAACGGCCATACTCTTTGAGCAGTCGAAGACCAGGGCCACTTTATTCTTTATCCGTGCCGTCTCCTCTTCCCAGATTTGCGGCTCGAGTATCATAAACACGAGTGC
>JAZGAY010000075.1:0-12206 GCA_036475985.1 Candidatus Brocadiales bacterium | reverse complement strand
CTGGATTGTACGGTAGGTGTAGGGGGCCACGCCGCTGCCATACTTGAGGAGTTAGGTGCCGGGGGACTTCTACTCGGAGGTGTCCATCCTCATGTCAAGCGGACCCTCATGACGAAAACTAAATCCGCGCTGCGGCGAATCAAGCTGAGACGACAAAGCGCCGAGGTCGAGGAGTATCCCGTCCACCTTGCCCCCTTCCACGCCCGCTTCTTCCAGGACGGACTCGACATCACGGTAGTCCGAATGAAAGAGCCTGACGTTTTCTGCATAAGGTGCAAGAAATCTCTTCGCCATGTCTAACGCCTCTTCGTCTTTGTCCACACCGAGTAGAAGTCCCCCGGCACCTAACTCCTCAAGTATGGCAGCGGCGTGGCCCCCTACACCTACCGTACAATCCAGCACTACCTGACCACGTCTCGGTTTCAACCACTCAAGCACCTCCTTTAACATCACTGGTTGGTGAGGAGGCACCTCAGGCTGCATAAAGGCTGCTTATTGAACCCCCTTGTGTAAGTCCTCGGCCAGTTTGTCCAGGTTCTTTGTATTATCTTCGTCCATGGCCTGCCACTTGGCGTAATCCCAGATCTCTATCCTGTCCAGTGCGCCAATAAGCATTACATCCCTCTCCAGACCGGCATATTCTTTAAGAGGTTGAGGGATAACTATTCGCCCCTGCGGGTCACACGAAATCTTAAAGGCATGGGCAACAAAGGCGCGCTCAAAGTTGCGCCTTGCGCTAGTGAAAGGAAGTTTCTTTACGTTGTTGGTCATAAAGTCGTCCCAAAGTCTGGGAGGAAACATGAAAAGACACCCCTCCAATCCACGAGTGACATAGAAGCCCTTTCCATCTTTCTTCTCGGAGACGCACTCCCGGAGAGCAGAGGAAATGGCAATCCTGTTTTTCTCATCGACCACGTGTCTGTAGTTGCCGCTAAACATGTTTGTTCTTTATGGGACATTAAACCACTTTCCACCACTCTCAACCACCGGAAGTTTATTCGTATTTCTTGCATAGTCAAGTACTTTCTGTACGAATTTTCTTACTGCATATATATGTTGTCAGAATTGGCAATACTGTACAATATATAGCACCTATTGCAAGAAAATTTTCTAAAAAACTTCCAACGTTATTTGCCATCGTTGAGACAAGTTAATACAATAGGGAATATTATGAACATAAATGTACAACACTCCACCGACCTCTATGACTACCACCTGCACAAGAAGCTTGTAGCCCAGCACCCCCTGGCCGAGAGAGATGCTTCAAGGCTCATGGTACTTAGCCGAACCACCGGGAAACGCGAGCACCGAAGTTTTTCAGATATAGTACGTTATTTTCGTAAAGGGGACGCACTGGTACTGAACGACACCAGGGTCATCCCCGCCAGACTTATTGGCAGCCGGGTGACCGGGGCTGTGGTGAAGTTGTTGCTGGTTGACAATTTAGGAGAAGGAAGGTGGAAGGTGCTCCTTGAAACAAGGGGAAGACCCTCGCCGGGAGAGGAAATCCTCTTTGGCGGAGACTACCCGGCAGGAACCTTATTGGACAGGCTGTCGGCCAGAGAATGGGTCATGGGCTTTGGGTCTGAGGAGGCCGCATGGAAGATAATAAACACACTCGGCAAACCACCCCTCCCTCCATATATAAAACGCCCCGCAAGAAACGACCCTTTTCTGACAGAGGACAGGGAGCGATACCAGTCCGTCTTTGCGTCTGCATCTAAACCCGGCTCCATTGCCGCACCCACCGCAGGGCTTCACTTTACACTGCCGCTTTTAGAGCGGATTAGACAGCTGGGCGTAGAGGTTGTCTATATCACCCTGCATGTGGGTCTGGGCACGTTCATGCCAATAAAGTCATCTGTAATAACGCAGCATAAAATGGAGCGGGAATACTACGAGTTGGACAGAGTGGCCGCCTGCAAGCTAAACGAGGTGCGTAACCGGGGTGGCAGGGTCATTGCCGTTGGCTCCACCTGTTGCCGTGTGCTTGAAACACTTGCGCAGGGGAATGACGTTAAGGCATCCAAAGGCTGGACGGACTTGTTCATTCATCCACCTTATGCGTTTAAGATGGTTGACATGTTACTTACAAATTTCCACCTGCCGAGGACGACACTGCTGGTGCTTGTCGCTACCCTTGCGGGACGCGAACAAATCCTAGACGCCTATGCCGAGGCGCAAGAGAATGGGTACAGATTCTACAGCTACGGCGACGCCATGTTGATAATCTAGAAATTGATTGACATCCCCTGGCAAATAAGCAATAAGCTCTGCTGTCAGAGAAGTTTTTCCAATAAACATACAGATGGCTGCAAAACCAGATACCAGGCACAACGTAATCGGTCTTATGTCCGGAACCTCAACCGACGGTGTATCTGCCTGCCTGGTAGAGATTACAGGAAACCACCTGAATACGCGGGTAGAGCTCAGGGCCTACGGGACCTATCCCTATGAGAAAACCCTCAGGGAGGCCCTCCTCGGAATAACCAATACTCCTCATGCATCTCTAGAAGACATTGCCAGGTTGAACGTACTCCTGGGTATGACCTTTGCCAATGCCGCAAAAGAGGTTGCCCGAAAGGCAGATATCCCATTAAGAGAAATAGACCTTATCGGTTCACACGGCCACACCGTTATACACAGACCACAGCCAGGCCATAATGATTCAAACGAAAGCAATCCCTCCTTCACCCTCCAGATAGGTGAGCCGTCCGTCATAGCCCACGAGACCGGCACAACCACCGTGGCGGATTTCAGGATGCGTGACGTTGCCGCCGGGGGGAGCGGAGCGCCGCTCGTACCCTACGCAGACTACCTGCTACTAAGGCACCCCACGCTCTCCAGGGCAGTACAGAATATTGGAGGCATAGCAAACGTCACCTTTCTCCCCCACGGCTCGACCTCGACAATAGACGACATAATCGCCTTCGACACGGGCCCGGGCAACATGATAATAGACCGCATAACCCATATAATCACCAACGGTGAACGTGAATACGACGATGGCGGCAGACTTGCCCAAAAGGGCCGGATAGACGACACCCTTCTGTCAAGACTCATGAACCATCCGTATCTGAAAACAACCCCGCCCAAGAGTACAGGCAGAGAGGATTTCGGGTCACAATTTACCGGTGGCCTTTATAAGTAGGCAAAGGCAAACGCCTGTGACGACCACACAATACTGGCCACCGTGACGGCCTTCACCGCAAAATCTATTGCAGATTCTTATGAGAGGTTTATAATCCCCCGGCATGAGATATCGGAGATAATACTATGCGGCGGCGGGACTAAGAATCACACGTTGGTAAAACATCTCAAGGATTTTTTCGGAAAAATCTCTGTAAAAGCTATAGATGATTTCGGCATACCCGCGCAGGCCAAGGAGCCTCTAAGCTTCGCCGTGCTTGCTAACGAGACGATGTGCGGAAACCCGGGAAACGTTCCCAGGGCCACCGGGGCAAGAAAGGCAGTCGTACTGGGAAAGATCATACCCGGAAGGAACTGGAAAGACATTATACGGTGGTAGTAATGGGGAAAGGTGCCCAAGAAAAAGGAAGAAGAACATGAGAAAGGTCGTCAAGCGTGAGAGACATATAGCCGACCGGTCGAAGTTATTGACTGAGAAGAGAAACCCCGGGACGAAGGACATAGACGCCAAGAGCGCCCTGGAGGTAGTAGACATCATTAACAAAGAGGATGCGCGGGTAATCCCCGCCGTCCGCAAGGAGCGCAAGAACATCGCACGCGCCGTTGAGCTGGCCGTAGGGTCGTTCAAGAACGGGGGGCGGTTATTCTACGTGGGGGCGGGGACGAGCGGCCGGCTGGGCATATTAGATGCCTCGGAGATGCCACCGACCTTCGGTACGCCGCCGCGTCTTGTACAGGGCATCATTGCCGGTGGCAGGAAGGCCATGTTCCGCTCCGTAGAAGGCGCCGAGGACAGCCTCCCGGAGGGCAGAAGGGCCATCCGGCAGGCAGGGGTAAGCAGATACGATACGGTGATAGGGATTGCCGCCGGAGGCACCACCCCGTTTGTGCAGTCCGCACTAAAGACGGCGAAGAGGGCAGGGGCTCAGACCGTCTTCCTGACCTGTAACCCCGCCACAGAACCGGCCACGAAGGTTGACGTCATCATAAGGCCCATAACCGGCCCGGAGGTGATTACCGGTTCCACACGGATGAAGGCCGGCACGGCCACAAAACTCATACTTAACACAATAACCACCGCCGCCATGATAAAGACCGGCCGGGTACACGGGAATCTGATGGTGGATCTCCACGCCACAAACACCAAGCTTGTAGACCGCAGCGAGAGGATAGTAATGGCGGTAACGGGTCTGCCGAGGGGCGCGGCAAGGAAGGTCCTTGAAAAGGCCCATGGGCGGACAAAGACGGCCATACTGATGCACATGCTCGGCATTTCCTACGGAGATGCGCGGAAAAGACTCTCTGATTCGGGAGGCCTACTGAGAGACGCCATGGAGACTTTTACTTGACAAAATAGGTTATTGGCCGTAGCATAAAGGGGTTACAGGCTGCTATGCTCGTTCATCCTTCCCTCTCATTAACGAGCTCTGCCCTGTTTAAAAACGGCACAAAGATTTTATGTTAAAAAATTTCATTCATAGTGATTTCTTTTCTCTGAGAAAGCCCTCCAAGCCAATCCGCATGGCCTTTTTGCTTTCAATCATTCTGTGCCTTCTGATTCTTTCCAAACCAAGCAACGCATTCTTTATAGACTGGTACAGCACCGACGGCGATTCGAAGTACAGGCTCTCCGGGGCCGTATGCTCCTATATCGAGAGGTTCTACGTAAACCAGGAAGGGGTACGGCCCCAGCACATGCTGGTCGAGGCCTTGTCGTGGACGGAAAGGCTCCTGCCCAGCGTCCTGGTAAAGACCTCCGAATCGTCCAACACTATAGAAATATTGAGCGGCGGGGCAAGAAAGGAACTGACTACCGAGAACATAGACACCCTTGACGACATGTTGTTGGTACTCAGGGAATCGCTGGCCTTTATCCAGTCGAACCGTCCCGAACCAAACGACCCAAAACCGGAAGATGTTGAGTACACGGCAATAAACGGCATGCTAACCGACCTTGACCCACACTCGGTACTACTCCCACCGAAGGAATATAAGGAATTCAGGATAGGCACCTCAGGGAGGTTCGGCGGGCTGGGCATGGTAGTAGGAATAAGGGACATGTTCCTTACGGTAATATCGACTATTGAGGGTACCCCCGCCCACAGGGCAGGCCTTAAGAGTAGCGACAGGATTATGCAAATAGATAACGAATCGACGGTCAACATGTCCCTGTTTGACGCCGTGGGCAGACTCAGAGGCAAGCCGGGTACGAGTGTCACCCTCTACCTGCATAGGGGCAAGACCTCCGAGCCAGAGACCATCGAGATTAAAAGGGCAGTAATCGCCCTGCCCAGTATTGAATCTCAACCCCTCGGGGACGGCTACGGGTACATAAGAATCAGGAGCTTCCAGGAAGACACTTCGGAAGACCTGGACAGACACCTAAACAAGCTGATGTCAGAAAACGGCGGCACCAAAGGCCTAATCATTGACATGAGAAACAATTCGGGAGGGCTGCTTGACCAGGCTATAAAGGTCTCAGATAAGTTCCTCGATAACGGGATAATCGTGGTAACTACGGGACCGGGGAAAAGACGTCGTGAGGTTGAGATGGCCGAGCCCTCCAAAGACGACCTGCTTACGTCTCCTATAATAGTGCTTATAGACTCCGGCAGTGCCTCCGGCGCTGAGATAGTTGCCGCCGCCCTTAAAGAAAACGGTCGGGCGGTCGTCGCAGGAGACAGAAGCTTCGGTAAAGGCACCGTTCAGCAGCTTATAGACATGTCAGACGGTTCGGCACTGAAGCTCACTATAGCAAAATACCTTACGCCCCTGTATAGAGACATCCAAACCATCGGTATAACCCCCGATATTGCACTGGTACCGGTGGTGGTCGGCAAGGACGAGATTCTCCTGCTCAGGGGCAATTCGGGTGTCCTGAGAGAGTCGGACATGCAGGGACATCTACGTGGAACCCCCAGTGTCCAGAAAGAATCTCTGGAAACACTAAGATACCTATACACCCCCAAAGAACCAACCGACGAAAAGGATTTAATCGGTGAGGACCCCTATAAACAAACCGACCTGCAGAAGGACCGTCAGGTGCAGCTCGCCAAACAACTCCTCATGAGCACGTCTTCTCCCAGAAGCGAAGAGATGCTCCAAGACATGAGGGCTACCATTGAAGAACTCGAGAAGAGTGAAGAACAACATGTGGTTGCGGCCCTTGAGAAGTCCGGAATAGACTGGTCAGTGGGAGACAGCCCCATGGTGCCCAATCCAGTAGCCACGCTGGCCATTGACCCACCCGATGAAATGGCGATGGCCGGTGAAAAGGTCTCTGTCACCGTGAGCGTTACCAATGAAAGGGACGGCACCCTGTACAGAATGTTCGCTATCTCTGAGTCAAAGTACCTGTTACTGGATAAACTGGAATTCCCTCTGGGAAAGATCGCGGCGGGTGAGACCAAGACTTACACGAACGAGATAGCGATACCGGAGGGCGCTCTGGACAGAATCGACGAATTCATCATTAAATTTAGTGAACTGAACGGTCACATCCCAAAAGACCTCCACGGGAACCTTACCACCGTGGCCCAGAAGAGGCCCCAGTTTGCCTATTCGTACCAGGTCATAGAGAGCGACACCAACGGCCGCGGGCCCAATGACGACGGCCTCATACAAAAAGGTGAACATATAGACCTCCTGGTAACGGTTAAGAACGTCGGAGAAGGCACAAGCACCAAGAACGTGGTCACCCTGAGGGAACTCAGCCATAAGGAGGTCTTCGTAGAAAAGGGTTCTCAAGAACTGGGTGAACTGGCGCCCGGGGAGAGTAATACTGTATCCCTGAGTTTCCACGTCAGAGACAATATAGAAGCAAACGAGTTCACCGTGGACCTGGTCATAACGGACCTGACGTATAGCGTCTTCCTGACCGACAAGCTTACGTTCCCCATATTAGAGGCCAAGACACCCGAACCGCTGGTAGAGGAACCTAAAACGCTGGTTGTCATCCAAGACGGAACGTCTATATATGGAGGCCAGTCTGTAGATGCACCTGTAATGAACGTACTGAAGAGGGACGAAGTTTTTAGGTCGGACGCTTCGGTATCCGACTGGTACAGGGTAAAACTCTCAAGCGGCGGATGGGGTTGGGTAGCCGCCAGGGACGTAGCTGAGACCGACATACACGTGCCCGAGGAGGCCCAACTGGAGGTTTACGTCCAGCACAAGCCTCCCGTTATAAAAACCGAGCACCCGGCCTCTCCGTCTCATACGCTAAGGACGGTCGTGTCTGGTGAGGTTTCGGACGAAGACGGCGTGAAATACGTTTACATTATGGTAAATAACGACAAGGTCTACCTCAACACTCCGGAGAACGTTGCGCAAACCAAACACCTCAAGTTTAAGGCTGAGGTATCTCTTAAAGAAGGGCCAAACAACGTTACCATTATCGCCAGAGACGCCTCGGGGCTTTTGGCCACCAAGAGTTTCGTCACCAGCGCAAAGACCGCCCTCGTAAAGGGAATGGACGAAATTAACACCTCAGAACTGCACTAGTTACCTGCCTAGCTATGGCGTCTTGGCAGGGATCGCTTTCTTACATTTATCAAGATATCCAGCGCATATCCACAGGCACACCATTACTGCGGCTTAGCCCCTCTCATGTCTTCGTCCATTGTAAGACCCGGTACCCCACCTATTCTGTTTATGATGCGGCGCCACTGGGTTGTTTATGGTACTCAGATTCACATCTGTAATAGGCGCTAAGAATCTTGGCTATCTCCGGCCTGGTAAACGACGAAGGCGGTGCATGGCCCTCTGCAAGTATCTTCCTCACCTCCGTACCGCTCAGGGCCACATGGCGTTTTGAGTCATGCGGACAGGTCTTAAAAGAGGCCATCCCGTAGCAACTCCTGCAGTAGAAAGTATAGTCAAAGAACAGCGGTACAATGCCTATCTCCTCCCTCTCAAACTCATCAAAGATGTAGTGGGCATCGAAACTGCCGTAATAATTTCCGACGCCGGCATGGTCTCTACCCACTATAAAGTGGGTGCAGCCGTAATTCTTCCTTACCAGGGCATGGAATATGGCCTCCCTGGGTCCGGCATAGCGCATGGCCGCGGGAAACACCGACAGCGCCACCCTGTCCTTTGGATAGTAATTCTCCAGCAAGACATTGTAACATGCCATCCTTATCTCGGCAGGGATGTCATCCTTCTTCGTCTCGCCCACCAGAGGATGTAAGAGCATCGCGTCCACCGTCTCCAGCGCACACTTCTGGATGTACTCATGTGCCCTGTGCACCGGGTTGCGGGTCTGGAAACCTACTACCCTCTTCCAGCCCTTCTTCCGGAACAGTTCCCTTGTGTCCGCCGGGTCAAGCCTGTACTCGATAAAGTCATCATGCTTGGGCCGATTGACCACACTCACCTTCCCGCCCAGAAGCACGTCACCGCTGTCGTAGACGCGAGCTACGCCCGGGTGCCCTGTGTCCTTTGTCCCATACACCTCCAGGGCCTCTTTTTCCTTATCGTAATGGAATTTCTCTTGAAGGTGCAGGACGGCCAGCACCGTGCCGCTCTCGTCCTCCAGGGCAATCTCTTCGCCTTCCTTGAAGCCGTCGGTCTCTTTCCGTTCGGCGGCAAGCACAACCGGAATGGTCCAAACCGTCCCGTCTTCCAGCCGCATAGTATCGACCACACTGTCATAGTCCGCCTTGCACATGAAGCCTTCAAGCGGACTAAAGGCCCCGGTGGCAATCAACTCAATGTCATATATTTCCTGAGGCGTAAGTCTGAGGCGCTTCATCTCTTTTGTCGCTTTATCCAGCATGTCAGTTTTACCGGCGCCTTTAACAATCCTGTCTATAAGCTTCCCGCCGTGGGGTTCTATCGTCATCGCTACTCAGTCCTCCTTCTGAGAAACAGACTTCCTTACAGCCTCCAGGGTAAACTCTTCCGTTTTCCCCCGGCTGTCGGTTATGGTCCAAAGGGTCTTATTGCCCCTTACGCTTGCCTTTAAGGACGCACCGGCATCCCGCTTTATTTGGGGCGGTAGCCGCAGGCTTATCGCCGCCACGGGGCAGTCTTTCACACAGGCCGTACACGCCCAGCAGTCCTCACGTGGCCTGACCACGGGCCACCCCTCATCCTTCTGGGTAATAAGATTACCGGGACATATGCGCTCGCAACGCTTCTCGCGAGCATCGCCGCAGCGATTGCAGATGTCATAGTCAATCGTTATCATTCCAATAAACCTCGCTCCACCAGCCTTATATCCCCGGTACCCGTATCCATCACGGAGTTTACAAACTTTAACCAGCGGTTGTCATCCCTCTCCGGGTAATCAAGACGGCTCTGTGAACACGGCCAGCGCGTCTCCTTTCTGTGCAACAGGTGCTCAACTACCACACGTGCCACGTCTACGCGATCCACCACCTCCATGGCCGATACAAGCTCATGATGACCGCTGGCCCTCAGTGATTCGGTGTCATCTCGCAATCTTGCCAACAACCCCCTTGCAACAAGGAGCCTTTCCTCGCTCAGTTCATATCGGGCAGAAACTCCGCCTGCATGTTCGTCCATTAGCCCCTGAAGCCTCTCCTCCATGTCCTGAGGGCATACCCCGCTATCTCTCCTCAGGGGCGCAGTCACACGCCCTCTCTCCGCTTCTACAATGCCGGTATCAATATCAGTGGTACTAACCGACCCCATTATCTCCTCAAGTGCCGTACCGGCGGCAATACGGCCCTCCACCCACGAGCCGCTTACATATTTCTTGGGCGCACCACCGGCGACATCGCCGGCCGCATAGAGCCCTGGCAGTGTTGTCCTGCGACTTACGTCTATCCAGTACCCGGCCTCACCATGTCCGCCAACTACATAGGGCTCACTGCCCGCTATCTCCAGCCGTCTGTCCCCGCCGTTACGTCCCGCCCACATGAGGGCCATCGTCGGGCTCATGTTAAGCAGGTCTTCCTTAAATCGTCTCTCCTCCCTACTTCCCCTATCAAGGTGGCTCAGGTCAAGATAACAGGGTCCCCTGCCCGCCGCGTTCTCAAGCATAGTGGCAAGTAATCTGAAATAAGTAGCTGCGCTCCTTATGGGATGGTCCTTATAATACTTGTCTAAATAAGCCTCTCCTCGCGCATTTACCTGCCTCGCACCGGCACCAAGCGCCAGTGTGCCGGTCGGGGCCTGGACACCCTTTACCCTGAGGGCAACAAATCTGTTCTCAAAACTGGTCATCTCCGCACCGGCACGGATGCCAATCGCGTACCCCGTACCCACGTTCCAGGGACAATACCAGATGAGATGCCTGCCGTCGCCGGGGTTCGCAGGCTTGTAGACACCTGAGGCGCCGCCCGTGGCCACAATCACCCCCTTTGCCCTTATCACGTAAAAGCGTCCGTCCCTTACGCCAAGTCCAAAGGCCCCCACCACCCTGCCCTCAGAGACTATCAGGTTGGTGGCCGCCACACGGTTGAGTACCTCTGCCCCGCTCCTTCTTACGGCCTCTGCGAGGATGGGTTTTAGCCGCTCGCCCCGTACCCTGATACCGCGCTTGCCCCTGGGCACGTACCTACCCTCATCGTCTTTCTCAATGGGTAAGCCCCACTGCTCCACCCTTTTGACCGCATCATTAAGCCCCTCTGCAATGCTGAGCACCAGGTCCTCTCTCACTACGTCCATAAACTCCCCCTTCACATAGTCAAGATAGGACTCCGGGGTCTGTCCCGGGTGCAGGTATGCGTTTATTGAATTAAGACCCATCGCCAGACAACCACTCCTGTCAATATGGGCCTTCTCCATTATCATGCAGCGTACTTCGGGCTCCCGCGTCTTTGCCTCCACTGCCGCAAAACAGCCCGCGGCACCGCCGCCGATAATCAGTATATCTGTATCTATGTTAATAACTTCCGTTGTAACCATATCCTTTAAAGACTATCTGGCCGAGGCTCCTTCTCAACTTTTCCGCAGACTAAGTCAAGAATGTCAAAAATAAAAATTAGATATAGTACATACCTGTCTCCTGGCCCTGTCTTTCCTGGACAAGGAGGTTGTTAAGTGTCACGTTCTCAATACTTTGTAGCATCGAATCGTACATATCCTGCCACAGGTCCTTTATGACGCAGCAGGCGGCAACATGGCACACGGGCATCTGCGAGCGCTCGTTGACGCAGTCAGCAGGCGCTAGAGAGCCCTCAAAGAGCTCTATGACCTCTCTGATGCTGATATCCTTTGGATCCTGGGCAAGACAGTGGCCGCCGTTTGCCCCCCGGTGGCTCATCACAATCCCCGCATTCCTGAGGTTTAAGAGAATCCTTTCCAGGAAGGAGCCGGGTATCTGTCTTGAGCTGGCTATCTCACGTGAAAGTACGTAACCCTTTCCGTATCTTTGACCTAGCTCCATAACCGCCAATATGGCGTATTCTGTTTTAATGGATAATTTCACTATTCTTGACCAAACCTCAGAGAAAGTAAACAAATTCTATTCTTTTTCCAACATTTGTCAAATAAATTTTTACGTCCACCGGGGAAAAACGTGTAAAATCACTCTAGTTGATTTCAATTCACTGGGTAGTGAGCAGGGTTTTTTTTGGATAAATAAGAGATGAAGGCACTGATACTAGAGGCTGGTTATGGGACAAGGATGTATCCACTGACGGAGAACATCCCGAAGGGGCTACTGCCCGTGGGCGGTAAGCCCATCCTGGACTACCTGATAAGAAATGTCGGGGCGGTCCGCAAGATTAACAAGATTTATGTCGTAACCAACCACAAATTCTACGACACCTTTGCAGAGTGGCATAGTAAACTGAGGTCTTCCAAGAAAGAGATCGAGCTGATAAATGACGGCACGCTTACCAACGAGACGCGCCTCGGCAGTATAAGGGACATCCAGCTGGCAATTACCGAGAAGGGTATCAAGGACGATTTGATGGTGATGGGAGGGGACAACATCTATGACCTGAGTTTCAGTGATTTTGCCAACTACTTTTTTGGAAAGAAGGTGGGCAACGTTGTCGCCGTGCACAGGGTTACCGATACAGAAAGGCTGAGGCGCACCGGCGTAATACTGATGGACAACGACTCAAGGCTCACCCTGT
>JAZGAY010000074.1:0-2623 GCA_036475985.1 Candidatus Brocadiales bacterium | reverse complement strand
CCGCTGTCAGAAAGCCGTTTGCCATAGTCCTGGTTATCTGAACCGTAATCATAAGACAAGATCTGTTTCTCGTCAAGCATTACCCATAACGTACCGTCGACGTGAGAAAACTCTACCTCATGTCTGCGCCCCGGCAGCAGATGCGCATCTGCCTCGGCCAACGTCTCTCCCGAACGCTTCAGACTGCATTTCTCACCGGTTCCCTGAACGGGTATGTAGGCCTGAAAGACGTCTTGGTCCCTTTCTATAACGAGAAATACACCTCCTGAACCACGTTGAATGGTCAGCGACGTTTTCAGTCTCAGGTCACCTACGACATTCGAACCCGACATGTTGTTGTACGGGTAGTTGTCAAGAATCTTTCTGGTGAAGGTGGCAAAGGACGTTTTGCCCCCCTCCTGTGAGACGTCGAGCAGCAGGCTGTCCTTATCATTGTTCCAGTATTGCCCGTCAAAGTTCCAGGCGGGGACAATAATCTTCTTTGGAGTGTAGGCGTTGTTGTAAACCGGTATCCAGAGGTCATTCTGCGTATCCGGGGGTTTTTTGGCTACGGTGCCGTTTATGAATATATCACCGTTTTTTATCAGGATTTCTTCATCTGATAGTCCTACAAGGCGTTTAATATAGTTTTTCCGCTTGTACTTGAGTCGTGTTGAGCCGCATTTCTCGCACCTCAGCCCCTCAACCCATCTTGTGTCAAACATAACGTAGCCGCAGTCTTTGCATGTGATATCGGCAAGCGGGTACTTAAATACCATTACGTCCCATCTCTCCGGCGTAGCGAACTTGTAGGTAAGCTTGCTTACAAATATCCTGTTGCCGCCGTGGGAGGCAATCTTGTGGGCGTTTATCGAAAAGAAGCAGTTCGGGCATGTCGCGCCAGAGCCATGGTGGTCTTTGGCGAAACCCCATCCGCAGTTCGGGCATACGACGTCTTTATGCACACCCACGAGGGTGGGGGCCATTGACCCTGTTGGTATCTTGAAGGCCTCCAGTACGAAATAACGTATGCCCAGCGCAATGACGATCGATATGACTATCCACTGGACATTCTCTCTTATTACGTGAAACCGGGTCTTTTCCGGGTGTTTACCGTCGGTTGCCCTGAACCAGCCCAGGACCCTTGACGCCATACCGGTCTTGCTATTATTCATTAGTGGTAGCCATTACGGAAAGGAAGGCCTCCTGGGGTATCTCCACACTGCCGACACTCTTTAGACGCTTTTTGCCCGCCTTTTGCTTCTCCAGTAATTTTCTCTTTCTGGTGACGTCTCCGCCGTAGCACTTCGCCGTTACGTTTTTCCTGAGAGGCTTAATACTCTCACGTGCTATGACCTTGGAACCGATGGCGGCCTGTATAGCCACCTCGAACATATGGCGTGGTATCTCCTCCCGCAGTTTTTTTACCGACCTCCTTCCCCGGTCGTATGCGTTGTCTCTATGGGCTATAGAGGACAGGGCGTCGACCGTCTTACCGGCAATGAGTATGTCCAGCTTCACCAGGTCCGCGCGTGCATAGCCGATAAAGGTGTAGTCCATGGTGCCGTAGCCCCTCGTGGAGGATTTCAGCCTGTCGTGGAAATCAAATATCATCTCGGCCAGGGGGAGCCTGTAGACGAGCATTACGCGTTTCTGGCTGAAATATTCCGTCTCCTTATACTTGCCCCTGCGCTCTTCGACCAGTTTCATAACGGCCCCCATGTACTCAACCGGGAAAATGATTTTAAGGTCTACGACCGGCTCGCGAAACTCTTCTATCTCGCTCATCGGCGGCACCTTATCCGGATTGTCTATAATCAGCACGTCGCCTTTTTTGGTAAGAATCTCGTAGGTTACG
Organism: Candidatus Brocadiales bacterium; assembly: GCA_036475985.1. Classification (GTDB taxonomy): domain Bacteria; phylum Planctomycetota; class Brocadiia; order Brocadiales; family Bathyanammoxibiaceae; genus Bathyanammoxibius. The sequence goes on along the minus strand of JAZGAY010000074.1, from coordinate 786 downwards.
CTGGGGGCTGTTTGTATGAGGTTGACGTTACTCTCCCTCTCCAGCCTTTCCTGAACTATTTCCATGTGAAGCAGTCCCAGAAACCCGCAACGGAAACCGAAGCCCAGGGCGGGGGACTGCTCCGGCTCAAAGGTGAAGGAAGAATCATTAAGGGCCAGCTTCTCGAGCGCGGCCCTCAGGGGCACGAGGTCGGTGTCCATAGTCGGATACAGACCGCAGTACACCATGGGCAGAGGTTTCTTGTAGCCAGGCAGCGGTTCCTGCGCCTTATTCTTGAAGGTCGTTACCGTGTCGCCAACCTCTACGTCCTGTATGGTCTTGATATTCGCCACGAAATAACCCACCTCGCCCGTTCCGAGCACCTTGGTAGGGGTCATCTTTGGTTTAAATATGCCGGCCTCGGTGACCTCGTACGTCCGGTTTGTCTTCATCATATAGACTTTGTCACCGGGTGTGAGAGAACCGTCAAAGACGCGGACGTAGACGATGACCCCGCGGTACCCGTCATATACAGAGTCAAATATCAGGGCCCGCAGCGGCGCGGCGCTGTCGCCCCCGGGAGGAGGAACCCGGTCAATAATGGCATCCAGGACCTCTTCTACCCCCAACCCCGTCTTTGCACTGACCCGAATCACTTCCTCGGGCAGGACACCCAGGGTGTGTTCCATCTCCTCGATGACCTCTTCGGGCCGTGCCTGCCGCAGGTCTACCTTGTTTACTGCGGGTACGATCTCCAGGTTATGCTCCAGTGCCAGGAAGGTGTTGGCCACGGTCTGCGCCTCTACA
>JAZGAY010000073.1:0-11222 GCA_036475985.1 Candidatus Brocadiales bacterium | reverse complement strand
TGCCGGGCAGTTTCTTTACGCCGTCTTCAATAGTCCCTGCGCAAGTCGTGCAATGCATCCCCTGCACTGGCAAAATAATTGTTTTCATGTTTTTATAAATTACCGGTTCTGGTGACATAAAATGCAGACGTTTAGTTTGGGCTGATAACGAATCTGCCACCTGAATTCTCTCCTCTATTCTCCAGAAAATCAACAATATTATCCGTCATTATTTGCAACGAACCAGACCCTACCGTATTCTCCACAATGGATTAATTTTGCAGGCATGTATTCATTCCTTGTCCTCCTTGGGAACATTTCAGGGTTTTTCTCAGCTGCATCTGTGCAGAGAAAAGTTTGCCGCCCTTCTTTGCCAGGCGTTTAGTCACCCCACTCTACCCAAGAAATCTATACCCTAAAAAATTATTTTGAGCCAGCAGAGATTTTCCTTGCATAGGGTAGGGGAGTATGGTATATTCCCAATGGCCTGGGGATAGGGTATACCTTTCGGGGTGATGGAGGGACATATAGGTGCACTTCAAACCCCTTATGCCACCAGGACTTAGAGTTTTAACTCCAGAGGAAGAAGTAGTCTTGGAGAGGTAGTGAGAAAATGAGTATCTGGCAGAGGGAGAGCAGGGTATCCGATACGGAGAAGAAGGTCGTCCAGGGCATCCTTGGCACGCTGTCAAGGAGGTGGATGCTTCTAATTGTTGGATGGGTAGGATTCCTCACCTTCGCCGGGCTTGTCACCCTTTTAACGATAGTGGACTTCTTGAAGCCGAAGGTGTTCTTTGGCCCTTCAAGCAAGTTTAAGGCAGGCTTCCCCGATGAATATCAACCGGGCAAGGTCAGCATCAGGTGGATGAAGGCCCAGACGGTGTGGATAGTAAGGAACAAGGCGGGGGGTATTTACGCCTTTTCGGCCATATGCCGTCATCTGGGTTGCATTCCGACCTGGGTAGAGGACGAACAGCTCTTCAAGTGTCCCTGCCACGGGAGCAACTACGATATTGAGGGAGACGTGGTGGCGGGTCCTGCCCCCAGGCCCCTGTGGAGGTTTGGTCTTAGTTTTGCAACGGACGGGCAGATAGTCGTCAACAAGACCGTTAGAGAAGACACCCCGGGTAAAAGGGAGAAAGGCCCGTTCATGATACAGGTATGAGCGAAGAGCTTAAGAAGGCGAAGGATAAAGTCGTACATACGCAGGCCTGGCCGCCCACCGGCGGAATACGAAACAAGAACACAGTGGTCGGCTGTTTCAGGGAAGGACACAAACCCTTAGGAGACTTTAAGAGGACAAATTAGGAGCATCTCATGGATAAAGGAACTGCTACAGCACTGGGAACAAGGCATACCGAGGATATAATACGTCTAAAAAGGATTGAGGGACAGGTGCGCGGCATCCAGAAGATGATAGACGACCGCAGGTATTGCGTAGACATAATAACACAGCTCCAATCCATCTTATCCGCCCTTTCACGGGTTCAGGAACGCATCCTCAAGAGGCACCTTGAGCACTGCGTCGCAGAGGTCATACGTTCCGGAAGGGAAGAGGACCAGCAGGAAAAGATTGAGGAGATTATAGAGGTCCTGAGAAACTTCGGGAAATAGGATCCCACCAAAATGACGCTACATAAAAGCAAACAAGAAACGAGCCTGCTAATAACAGGGATGAAGTGTGTGTCCTGCGCAAACAGGATAGAAAAGGCCCTCCTCGAGGTACCCGGCGTTGAAGGGTCACAGGTGGACTTCGCCATGGGGCAGGCCACTGTAACCGGAAACGTAACGAGGGAGGCGCTCGAGGCGGCAATCGAGGTGCTGGGCTACAATATAAAGAAAGAAACTGTAGCATGACAAATAAGCAAAAAACATACCTGCCGATAACGGGAATGAGGTGTGCTTCCTGTGCAGGCAAGATAGAAAAGGCCCTCCTCGAGGTACCCGGCGTGGAAGGAGCACAGGTGAACTTCGCCATGGGGCAGGCCACTGTAACGGGAAGTACGGCCAGAAGTGCGTTAGAGGCAGCGGTCAAGGCATCGGGCTATGGCATAAAAGATGAAGCAGAAAAAGAGCTCCCGGAATTATTTACCCCGGCAAGGCGGCTTATTCTCTCCGGCATCTTAACCGTCCCGGTCTTTATTATAGCCGTGCTCATGCTGGAGTTCCCGAACTCCGATTACGTCCAGCTCATCCTGACCACCGTTGTGGTCTTCGGCGCAGGCTCCGAATTCTTCACGGGTGCCATACGCCAGCTCCGGTTTTTAAGGGCCAACATGGATACCCTGATAGCCATGGGCAGCGGTACCGCCTATACATACAGCGCATTAGGGCTTATGAGCGGGGGCGGGGACTTATATTTCAAAAGCGCCGCCATGATCATAACTCTGGTGCTCTTGGGTCGTTATCTCGAGGCAAACGCCAGGTCAAAGACCACCAGGGCCATAGAGGAACTGGCCTCGGTAGCGCCGCCAACGGCCGCCTGCATGAGAGACGACAAAGAGGTAGTGGTAGAGGCTGGTGAGCTTAGGCTGGGAGACAGGGTAATCATAAGACCGGGCGACAGGATATCCGCAGATGGCGTTGTCACGGAAGGCCAGACCACGGTAAATGAGTCCATGCTCACGGGAGAAAGCATCCCCGTTGACAAAGTAAAGGGTGATAAGGTGCAGGCCGGGACGATTAACAATAACGGCAACATCGTCTTTAAGGTGGACAAGCTGGGTGAAGACACCACACTCGCCCACATAGTCCGGCTTGCGAGGGAGGCCCAAACGTCAAAGGCGACGACAGAGCCACTCGTTGATAGGATAGCCGGAGTCTTTGTGCCCCTTGTACTGGCCGCAGCCGGAGCAACCACACTGGTCTGGCTTTATCTTGGCCATCCACTCCCAGTGGCACTCAGCGCGGCCACCGCCGTCTTACTGATAGCCTGCCCGTGTGCGCTTGGGCTTGCCGCCCCTACTGCGATTGCGGCGGGTATAGGCCGTGCCGCAGAGATGGGCATACTGATAAGAAACGCCCAGAGCCTTGAAACGGCCTCGAGGCTGAACACCTTGATATTCGGTAAAACAGGCACAATAACCCGTGGCAAGACCGGCGTCACAGACTTTTATAACACTTCGGACATGCCCGAAGACAAGTTGCTCTCCATCGTAGCCTCTGTAGAAAGAGCATCGGAACATCCCTTTGCGCAGGCCATCGTGGAGTTCGCCACGGCCAGGAAGGCCACAACACAGACAGTGACCGATTTTGAGGCCATAAGTGGTGAAGGCATAACGGCCGTCCTGGACGGGCACAAGGTCGTTATAGGAAACGAGAGGATGCTGAGGGACAAGGGTGTCGACACAACAACCTCCCACGACGACAAGGTCACGGAGATGAAGGGAAGGGGCAAGACCCTGGTCTATGCGGCGTTTGACGGGCGTGTCGTATCCGTTTTCGCCCTTCAAGACGTCCCAAGGGAAAAGGCGGCAGACGCCATTGAGGCAATAAAGGGCTTTGGCATTGAACCCGTTATGTTGACGGGTGACCACGAGGACACTGCGCGGGAGATAGCAGACCAGGTCGGTATCAAGAGATTCAAGGCCGAGCTGAAACCGGAAGAGAAGGTGGCCGAACTGCAGAGAGAAAAGGCTGACGGAAAGAAGGTGGGGATGGTAGGAGACGGCATAAACGACGCGCCCGTGCTGGCGGCCGCCGACGTGAGTTTCGCCATCGGTACGGGAACGGACGTCGCCATTGAGACCTCACAGGTAACACTGGTAAAGGGAGACATAAAGAAGGCCGCAGAGGCCGTGGCACTGAGCCGTCAGACAATGAAAATAATAAAGCAAAACCTCTTCTGGGCCTTTTCCTACAACATCGTGGCCATTCCACTGGCCGCCATGGGTATGCTTAACCCCATGATAGCTGCGGGGTGCATGGCCTTCAGCTCCGTACTGGTTGTATTCAACTCCTTGAGGCTCAGGAGATATAAGCCCACATCCAGGCAACCCAGCGGGCATCTAAAAAGCGTTCCCTTAAATGCTGTGAACTGAATAAGTCAGAGACAAACATATACGCAAGAAGGTAACAAAAGGCCAAAATCAACCCCTTCTTACAAAAGTTTTACGGATTCGACTCAGTACTTACTAAATTAAGGAGGAAGACAGATGGATTTCGGCGTAATCCTGGTAATCCTGGGAGGCCTACTGTGTATTCTGATGCTGGTGGTCGTATTTAATTCACTGAGACCTGGGAAATCTAAGCCCACATCTGGGACGGCCCCCCGTGCACCTACAAAGCGTCCCCTGAAATGTTGTGACCAGAACAAACCAAGTATGAACGTGTTCGGAAGGAGATAAGAAGGAACTACCAGATGTAATCGTTTTTATCAGCGTTGTATGGATTTGATGTAACCCGTAGAAAAGGAGGAAAGAAAGATGAAGTTCGGCGCAATTATGGGATGTCTCTTGGGAATTCTGGCACTGGGCGTTGTGTCAATGGATTATAGCGGCACGGCCCTGGCCCAGGAACCCATGGAGGCAGTATGCCCCAACTACGCGGAAAAGGACATGCACATGAAGGGTATGGGCGTCATTCCGCATGAAAAGACCATGTCCTGCCCCAACTGCGCGAAAAAGAACATGCACATGAAGGGCATGGGCACCATGCCGCATGAAAAGACCATGTCCCGCCACGACTGCGGTGGCAAAGGTGCTGGGCACGTCTGCGAGAGGCGCAGTGCCGAAAAACTCACTTGCCCTATGCACAAGAAGGTTACGGCATCGGTGGAAAGAGAGACTATCGTGGCCGTGTGTCCTACCTGCAAGGAAAAGACCGTCCTGAAGAAGGGTATCGGTAGGCCCCCTCTGAAGACGGAGATGGTCTGCATAGACTGCAAGGGTAAGGGCGTTGAGCATGTCTGCAAGAGGTGCGATGCAGAGGGCCTGGAATGTCCAAGATGCAGTAAGGCCTAGATGGCCGGGGCATAAGTAGTAAGGGCCGTTTGCCCTAACTACTGGAAAACAACGTAGTTGGCTTCTGGAGGGTCTGGCAAGACCGGAGGGGCCGCGTTCAGTGCTGGGCGCGGCTTCCCCGTTCCTCCAGAAAAAGAGGACTGTATAATTATTTCTCAGGAGAGAATAAATGAGAAACATCTTTAGGGAGATGTTTTTGTCATTATTATTTACGCATTTTGTCCTTGTGTCCGGCTATGTGGCCGCCGAGGAGCAGGAGGTCCTGGAATCCCAGGAACCCCCGTTGGCAATCAGGTGGGTGGTGGAAGAGGCCATTAACAGCAACCCTGACATACGGGCGTCACTCAGGCGCTGGGAGGCGTCTCAGGAGGCCATCGACGGCGCCAGGTCCCTGGATGACCCGAAGGTGGGTTTCCAGATAAGAAACGCAGAGTCTCCCATACAAGTGGAGGGCCCGGGTCGGAAGAGCTACCGGCGCATGGGCGGTGTCTCACAAAAGATACCCTTCCCCGGAAAGCTCCGCCTCAGGGGTGAGATAGCCTCCCAGGCCTCCGATATGTCCAAGAGTGACTGGGAAGAGACAATCAGGACAATAACGGCACAGGCAAAGTCGGCATACTACGGTCTTCACTACATCCATAAGGCTATAGACATAAACTATGAGAACAAAGAGCTGTTAGTGAATCTTGCAAGGACGGCGGAGACCCGTTACAAGGTCGGCAAGACACCGCAGAGGGACGTCCTGGCGGCCCAGGTAGAGCTTGCAAAGATTATAAACGACCTCAAGGTCCTGGAAGAGAACAAGAAATCCGCCGAGACCAGGATAAACACCCTGTTAAACCGGGACAATGAAGCACACCTGGGCAGGCCCGAAGACTATACGCCGCACAAACTCTCGGTCAACATCCAGGACATAGAGGCAATGGCCGTTAAGAACAGGCCCGAACTCAAGAAGTTTGATTCTGCAATAAAAAGGAACAGGTCCGTCCACAAGCTTGCCAAGAAGGACCTCTTTTTCCCCGACCCTGAAGTTGCCGTGCACTATATGCAATCAGACACTACCACAGACAGCTGGAGGTCGCAGGTCGGCATAAACATACCGTGGATATGGGGCAAAAGGAGGGCCAAGGTAAGGGAGACCAGGCAGGCCGTAAAGGCCGCGGAGGCCGACTACCAGGCCGTACAAAATGCCGTGTTGTATGAGGTCAAGGACCTTTGGGTGAAGGCCGCAAACGCACAGTCCACGGCAAAGATATATGCCGAAAACGTAATACCGCTGGCGGAACAGTCGCTCAAAGCAGCCATAACCGAGTACAAGACGGGGAAGATAGACTTCCTCACGTTAATAGACAGCGAGAAGACACTGATTGACGCGGAACTTGTGTATTACCGGGCGGTGGCAGACTTTGAAATCGACCTGGCAGAACTGGAAAGGGCGGTGGGTATACCACTATCACAGGACGGATTTTGATGGTTGTGAAAGGGGAAATAAAGATGTTCCACAGAAAATTAATGGTGACGCTAACCGTTGTGATAACCTTCTTCGGTCTTGCCTTCATCGATACATGCGCCATTAACGTAGACGCAGACTCGAGGCTTCTCTGGGCCGAGACTGAAGGGGTGGAGTACGAGTACTTCTGCCCCATGCACCCACAGGTGGTCTCAGACAAGCCGGGGAAGTGTCCGCTATGCGGCATGCCCTTATCGAAGAGGGCCAAGGCGGGCTCAATGGCTGGAGAAGAGGGACTGCCTGAGGTGCCGATGGTGCAGCTAAGCCCCAGACAGGTGCGAATGGCCGGGATAAAGGTAGAGCCCGTAGCCTACCGTCCCCTGGTAAAAACAATATATACCATAGGCAACATAACCTATGACGAAAGACGCCTCGCCTACGTCAGCGCCTGGGTGGGGGGAAGGGTAGACAAACTCTTTGTAGACTTCACCGGCGTTGAAGTAGAAAAGGGCGGCCCGCTGGTCTGGATATACAGCCCCGAACTCATATCCGCTCAACAGGAATACCTCCTTGCGCTTGAGACCCAGGAAAAGATGAAAAACAGCTCTCTCGATGAGATAGTAAGGAGCACGGACTACTTGCTTGACGCCACTCGCGACAGGCTACTCCTGTGGGGAATAACAGAGAAACAGATAGATGAACTGACCGAAACCGGGGAGGTACAGGACCACATGACCATTTACGCCCCTATGACGGGTACGGTCATAAAAAAGGACATCCTTGAAGGACAGTACGTGAGTGAAGGCACCAAGATGTACACAATAGCCAACCTTACCCACCTGTGGGTGATGGTAGACGTGTACGAGTATGAGATGGCCCTCGTTAAACTTGGCCAGAAGGTGGATATCACCACTGTGGCCTTTCCCGGACAGACGTTTATAGGAGAGGTCTCCTTTATAGACCCGTTTCTAGACGAGACTACCCGGTCGTTAAAGGTAAGGGTAAACGTACCCAACCCGGAGCGGAAACTGAAGCCCGCTATGTTTGTTAACGTTACTATAAAGATACCGCTGGCTGATTTGGAGGAACCCACAAGAAAGCCCGCGGGGGTGCTGTCCATACCGCGTTCCGCGGTACTGGACACCGGCCTCAGGAAGCTTGTCTACGTGGAGAAGGAAAAAGACCTCTTTGAGCCGAGGGAGATAGTGACGGGCTTTAAAGCGGAGGGGTATGTCGAAGTCTTGAAAGGGCTTACGGAAGGCGAGAAGGTGGTCGCCAGGGGGGCGTTCCTCCTTGACGCCGAGTCGCAGTTAGGACCCGGTGTGGGCGCACAGTACTTCGGTGCAACCGGCGGTCCTGAAGAAGAGGCGGCACCGCCGCCGCACATCCATGGCGCAGCTCCGCGCGTCAGGACACCAAAAAGACCGGAAAAACCGGTGAAAGAGAAGGAGGCCAGGCAAATCACCAAGGTTCCACCCACGGTATCGAAAGAGGTTGGAGCCGTCCCGCCAGGTACAGTCCCGGTAGACCCGGTCTGTGGTATGAAGCTCGATGGATTTGAAGAGTTGAGCACGGAGTATGACGACAAATTGTTCTACTTCTGTACGGAAGAGTGCAGAAAAAAGTTTGAGGATGACCCCGATTCCTTCACCAACAAGACCTGGGCCTTCAACGTAGGAGACACGGTCGATCTGGTGTGTGGTATAAGACTTGACAAATCACGAGGCACAAAATTCACCTACCACGACAAGGAATACTACTTCTGCTGCCACCACTGCAAGCGCCTGTTTAAGGAGGACCCGGAAGAGTACCTGACAAAAGAGGTGCTTGGCGAGGGCCATGAACTTCACAGGCATTAGTCCGGAAGTGAGCCACTGATGATTAACGCCATCATAAAATTCTGCATAAATAACAGGATGCTCGTCCTGTTCTTCTACGCCATCGTAGTGGTCGTAGGCATATACTGTCTGCGCAACACCCCCATGGACGCCATCCCGGACCTGAGCGAGAACTTTCAGATAGTATTCACCGAATGGCCGGGCAGGAGCCCCCAGGACGTAGAGGACCAGATAACCTATCCCCTGAGCGTCCAGCTACAGGGTCTGGCGGGGGTAAAGACCGTACGGTCTAATTCGGACTTCGGTTTCTCCATGGTAAACATCATCTTCGAGGAGGACGTGGGCTATTACTTCTCCAGGGAACGCATCCTGGAGAGGTTGAGCCTGGCCGCAAGTTTTCTGCCGCCGGGTGTCGTACCCTACCTCGCCCCGGACGAGACAGCACTGGGACAGATCTTCTGGTACACCGTCGAAGGTGAGGGCTATGACCTTGGGGAACTGAGGGCCATTCAGGACTGGTACGTCCGCTACCAGCTCAACGCCGTCCCCGGTGTTGCAGAGGTGGCCAGCGTGGGAGGCTACGTCAAGGAATACCAGATAGACGTAGACCCCAACAAGCTCATCGCCCACAACATCCGCCTACGCGACGTCTTTAACCACGTAATGGCCAGCAACAGGACGGTAGGGGCAAAGGTGGTTGAGCAGAATGATATGGAGTATCTGGTCAGGGGATTGGGCTGGATAGAAAACCTGGAGGACATAGAGAACATAGTCGTGGGCGCAAAGAACAACGTGCCCATATACGTAAAGAACGTCGCCACGGTGCAGGTCGGCCCCGCCTTCCGGAGAGGTGTTTTGGAAAAGGACGGCAGCGAGGTCACAGGCGGCGTGGTGATAATGCGGTACGGTGAGGATGCACTTTCAGTCATTAAAAGGGTAAAGGAGAAGATAAAGGCTCTGGAGCCGGGCCTCCCGCCGGGGGTAAAGATCGTCCCCGCCTATGACAGGACAGACCTTATACACAGGTCCATTGGCACCCTGGCGCACACACTCCTACACGAGGGCGTAATTGCCCTTATCTGCATCGGTATTTTCCTGATGCACTTCCCAAGCACCGTCATCATTGTCCTGACACTGCCCCTCGCCATACTCATATCCTTCATACTTATGTACCCCCTGCACGTAACCGCAAACATCATGTCCCTCTCAGGTATAGCGATAGCCATCGGTGTGCTGGTGGATGCAAGCATAGTAATAACTGAAAACGCCTTCAGGAACCTGACCCTAAAATTCGGCAAGAATAAGGTAAGAGGCGATATAAGGGAGGTTGTGCTGGAGTCCTCCAAGGTGGTGGGTACGCCCATCTTCTTCTCTGTGATGATAATGCTCCTGTCTTTTGCCCCAATATTTGCCCTCAGAGGCATAGAAGGAAGACTCTTCCACCCCCTTGCCTTTACGTTTGTTATGGCCATGATAGGCACGGCCATAATATCCATAACCCTCGTGCCAGTCCTGGCAACACTCATGATAAAGGGAAGACTCCTCAACGAGAGGGAGAACCCGGTCGTACGCTTCTTTATGGCCGTATACACCCCAATCTTAAAGAAGGCAATCAGATTCAAATGGGTCACCATAGGCATAACCGTTGGTCTCATCGGAGCCGCCGTACTTCTCTCTACCCTGATAGGCAGGGAGTTCATGCCCCCTCTGGATGAGGGTGCCATACTGGACATGCCCGTGTCTCTGCCCAGTATCTCTATCGCCCGGGCCACCAAAGACCTAAAGAAACGGAACGCCCTGATACGCACCATCCCCGAGGTGGACATGGTGCTGGGAAAGGCCGGCAGGGCGGAGACGCCGACCGACCCGGCGCCGCTTGAGATGATTGAGACCATAATCACCCTGAAGCCCAAGAAAGAGTGGCGAAAGGGTATGACCAAGGAAAAGCTCATCCAGGAACTGGATACCGTGGTAAGGATCCCCGGCTGGAGCAACATCTGGACACAGCCCATCATAAACCGCGTGGACATGCTGGCCACGGGCATCAGGACACAGGTCGGGGCAAAAATATTTGGCAGTGACCTGGTTGTCCTGGAGAACCTGGCCGATCAGGTGGGAGACGTCTTGAGAACCGTCCCCGGTGCGGCGGATATCTATTCGGAAAAGATAGTCGGCGAAAATTATCTGGAGATAGATGTAGACCGTGCCGAGGCAGCCAGATACGGCATAAACCTGGGAGACGTCCAGGACACAATCGAGGTGGCCATGGGCGGGAAGACCGTCACCTGGACGGTGGAGGGGCGAGAACGCTTCCCGGTAAGGGTACGGTACGGGAGGGAGTTGAGGACCGATGTCGACTCCATAAAGAGAATACTGGTGGACACCGCCCGCGGGGCGCAGATACCGCTCTACCAGATAGCAGACATACGCATAACGCCGGGACCGACCAAGATAAAGAGCGAAGACGGGCTCCTGACCGTCTACGTCCTCTTTAATGCCAGGGGCAGGGATGTCGTCGGCCTGGTAGAGGAGGCCAAACAGGACGTCTACGAAAAGATAAAATTCCCGCCGGGCTATTTTATAGTATGGAGCGGGCAGTACGAGCACCAGATAAGGGCAAAGAAGACGCTCATGTTCATAATGCCCATCGTCATCCTCATCATGTTCATGCTTCTGTATATAACCTTCCGCTCTTTTGGAGACACGTTGATAATAATGCTTGCCGTGCCGGCGGCCCTGACCGGTGGAATGGTCCTGCTCTTTGCACTGGACTACAACTTCAGTGTCGCCGTCTGGGTAGGCTTTATAGCCCTCTTCGGTATAGCCGTGGAAACGGGCGTGGTAATGGTGGTCTTCCTCAAGGAGGCGCTGGAAAAGAAGGGCATTGAAAATATAAAGGAGAAGAAAGACGTTACCGAGGCGATAATGGAGGGCGCTTCACTCAGGCTGAGACCCAAGCTCCTGACCGTGTCTACCACGTTCTTTGCCCTGCTC
>JAZGAY010000072.1:0-5308 GCA_036475985.1 Candidatus Brocadiales bacterium | reverse complement strand
CTTTGTAACCCCAGGCAAAACAAGGACCTCCGCGCTCGAGGTCTATGTGGGGTAGCACCGCGCCCTTTACGCTGCCGGACGAGGATTTCTTCTTTGGCCTTGTCGTGGGAGACTTGCCGGGTCCACCGTCAGAGGTGAAAAATTTGTCGAGCTGCTTCCTGAGTTCTACAGGGTCGCTCTCGTACCCCTTTCCGGCAAACGCCGCCTCCCTCGTTTCTGACCGGCGGAACCTGTCCTTCAAATCTGTCAGGTAACGTAGGAAGCCGTCGCTCTCAAGTAGCATCCCCTCATCAAGCTTGGCAATAATTCCTTCAACTTGCTCCCTGGGCAGGATTGTGCCGTACCGCCTTGCGTAGGCCGTCTGTATGTCGAGGACGGAATGTTTCCCGTCAAAAAGGCTTATTATCTCGAGGATCTGCGGAGAAATAACGACCATTGCCTCAGAGAGGTTTGACGGGTCCCTCAGGCAGACGTTCTGCTTACCCTCGTCATCGAAGGGGAAGACCTCTATGGGTCGTAGCTTGGGGTATTCCATTGCGCCCCTGGTTCCCGTAAGGGTTCCTCTCTAAGCGTAACTGTAGAAACTGTAAGGCATTATTTTTCAAGCCGCCGTTCGTACGGGCAGAAAAATGATATAATTCCGTGTCTATTCCTTATATCCAGTATGTGTCAGATTGCAAGTGCAATTTACCTTGACAGGTGCCATTAATGGGGCAATAATCCTTGTTTTTGTCTGAGAAAGGTACGTAATGGCCAAGAAACGATGTATATCCGTGATCGGCGCCAGTTCCGCCTCGGATGAGGAATTAAGGGTTGCAGAGGCAGTTGGACGTGAAGTGGCCAAACGGGGTGCGGTACTGATCTGTGGCGGGCTGGGCGGGGTTATGGAGGCCGCGGCAAGAGGTGCAAAAGAGGCCGGCGGCCTTACGGTCGGCATACTGCCGGGAGAAGATACTGCAGAGATGAACCCGTATATAGACATACCAATTGTCACCGGCATCGGTTACGCAAGAAATGCACTGGTTGCCTACTCCGGTGACGCAATAATCGCTGTGGGTGGGAAACTGGGCACACTCTCGGAGATGGCCTATGGCCTAATGAAATACAAACCCGTGGTTGGAATAGGTACCTGGGGCTTTGACCTTGAACACAGCCGACTCGACCGCCCCGGCCCTGTCATAGCCAAAGAGGCCGGTGAGGCGGTTTCAAAGGCGTTTGAGGCGCTGGGGAAAGGGCATAACACTCAAGGGGAAGGGTAACAGGACAAGAACTAATTTTTACATTAGGTCTTGATCTAGAATATGTCTACTTCAACGTCTGGAGAGCCGGGTACTTGATTTAGGTCGTTACACGCCGGCCTATACTTCAAGATAAGGGACCTTTCAACCCTATCCCGGTCTAATGTCTTCGCAAGGGGTGCGTATTTGAAGTAGGTAACCTTTCGAGACACCTTGCGCCTTATAACACCGTTTGGTTCAGAATCACTCAGGTGGCCCTCCAGCCGGTCTTTAAGTTCTTCTGTCTGACCTATGTAGAACACCCTAAACGGCTTCAGCAAATTCTTGGTCCGGACAAACAGTGCATAGACTCCGGGGCCTTGAGGTACAGGTTGCTCATTAGGCACATATAGTCCAAAGTTACGAAGGGCAATGGGCATGGGGGGCAGACGTACGTTTTCAGGTGTAAACTGGCGGTATGTACTCCACTTTAATGAGAGTTTTTCTTTTTGTATCAAAGGCATGGAACTTCTCCCGGCTGCAAAATCAAAAGGGCGTAAAAATCACGGGCGAGCAAGATTTTTGCCTTGCTCGCCCGGCGAGTGCTCTAAAATACCTCTTTTGCCTATCTGATAGTTACTTTATGCAACCCTTCTTACCGAGTAGTCTCCTCTGTGCCTGTCGTTAAGCTCACCGAGCTTCGACTTGTTCCAGTTGGAGATTCGGCTGTAATAGCCTACTATCCTCGTAACACTGTAGAGCTTGTCCCTTACGCCCGTATCAAGGGCCTCGATTACGTCGTCAAGCTCCTGGCTCGTCAGGGCCTCGAGGGTGATACAGTAGGACGTCTGCATACGATGATTCATAACCTTAATGACGTCCTCTTGAAACTTCACGCCGTGTCTTACCTCGCCGGCATGTATCGCCCCGTCTATCTCCAGGTTGTCATGGAGGTCGACCGCCTCGCAAAAGGCCTGAAGCCTCTCCTCAAACACAGAGGTATCACACACTTCTCGCTCTAGTAACGCAGGGGTCATAACTTCTGATTTACCTCCTTTCTTAAAGGGTGAAACAGAATAGACGCGTTCAACGTTTAACAAAAAGACATGAATGTTTACTTGCGCCCCATAATACCACCACAGTTGCTTATGTGGTATGTGGGCGTTATTATAGTACTAAATGTTGAGATGTCAAGCCTGAAAACACAATATTTTGTACTTTTTTCGAGAATCCACACAACATGTTGTGGTATAAGAAGATATAACCAGTTACCGTTCTTCCCATAAATACGGGCGGGCAGAACGGAGTTTTTGGCTAAGTTATGCAAAAACAAGGAGATACCGATTGTTTTCTGGCGCTTTTAAGGGGTTGCCGGGAAAGGCTCTGAGGGCTCAAAAAAATTCATTCCCGGCTCTTTCCGGCAGGACCGGAGGGGTCAAGCAGGTCATATCCCTTGCCGAGCTTGAGGGATTGTTCCATTATCCCGCTCAAAAATTCCTCTGCAAAGAGAATAGACTCTTCGACGCCCTTACCGCGGGCAAGCGCGGCCGCTATTGCAGAGGCAAGCGTGCAACCGCTTCCGTGAAAGCCCTTTGTGCCAGAAACTTTTTGCGAGACGAGTTCTCTGAATTTATTGCCGTCATAAAACAGGTCCACTACCACGCCCTTTTTTGCTGAGGGCCAGTCTTCTGGTGCATGCCCTCCCTTTATTAACACGTTTTTTGCGCCTGAGCCGTGTAACACCACGGCCGCTTCCCTGAGATGTTCCGGCTGGTTAATAGATACGCCGGACAAGGTCTCGGCCTCCGGTATGTTTGGGGTTACTACCAGGGCAAGTGGCAGGAGTTCTGCCGTTAAAACCTTTACGGCGGTATCGCCCGCAAGGAGGGCGCTGCCGTCCTTTGCGCGGAGCACGGGGTCAACCACTACGTTGCCGAGTTTTTTATAGGCCCTTATCTTTCTTGTGACCGCTGCCACTATCTCATCGTTTAAGAGCATTCCCGTCTTGACCGCGTCGGCGCCGATGTCATTCATCACGGAGTCTATCTGCGTACCCACAAAACCGGCGGGCACCGCATGCACCGACTGCACTCCCTGTGTGTTCTGTGCCGTGACGGCGGTGATGACGGTGGTGCCGTAGACGCCGAGGGCCGTTACGGTCTTTAAATCCGCCTGCACTCCGGCCCCGGCACACGAGTCCGAACCGCCGATTAGCATTACAGTGTTCATGGGCAATCCATCCGTTTTACATCACGCTTGCAAGCCTTATCCTGCTTGTGTAGCGTTCGAGTACGTTTCTTTTCAGGAGCGGATATTCCCTGAGCGTGCCGTCATCTGCCACCAGTTTAAAGGCGTCGTCCCTGGCCGTCTTCAGCAGCGCTACGTCCCTTGTTAAATCAGCCACCTTGTAGTCGGGCATGCCATGCTGTCGCGTGCCGAAGAACGCCCCCGGACCCCTGAGTCTCAGATCCTCCTCGGCTATCTTGAAACCGTCTGTGGTGTGGACGATGGTCTGAAGCCTCCTGCTCGCATCGGCAGACCCCGGCTCGGCAAAGAGCAGGCAGTACGAGCGGTCACCGCCTCGCCCTATACGGCCGCGGAGCTGATGGAGCTGCGCCAGCCCGAACCTCTCGGCGTGCTGTATTACGATTACGGTGGCGTTCGGTATGTCTATCCCCACCTCAATTACAATGGTCGAGACCAGTATGTCTATTTTTTTATTCCGGAAGTCGGCCATGACCCGGTCCTTTTTGTCCTGCGGCATGCGCCCGTGGAGCAGCCCTGTCCTGAACTCGGGGAATTCTTGCCCGAACGCCTCGGCGCCTTCCACGGCCGACTTGAGGTCAAGCTTTTCCGACTCCTCCACCAGCGGATACACCACAAAGACCTGCCGGCCTTTTTTGAGTTCCTCGCGCATGAGCTGATATGCCTGAGTGGCCATCTTCTTTGTCACCAGGGTGGTCTCGACGGGTGGGCGTCCGGGCGGGAGCTCGTCAATTACTGAGATATCGAGGTCGCCGAAGAGCGTAAGGGACAGGCTCCGGGGTATGGGCGTGGCGGTCATGACCATTACGTCGGGGCTTACGCCCTTTTGTCTTAAATGCGCCCTCTGGAGGACGCCGAACTTGTGCTGCTCATCCACCACCACCATACCGAGTTTTTCGAACTCCACGTCCTTTGACACCAGGGCATGGGTGCCTATCACCAGATCGACTTCCCCGCCCTTTATCTTCTTTAAAAAATCCTTCCTCTGTTTAGGCGTGTTACCGCCCACGAGCAGCAGCGTCCTGACCTTTGAGTCGGCCAGATACTTGGCGATAGTCCGGCTGTGCTGCGCGGCCAGCACCTCGGTCGGCGCCATGAATGCGGCCTGGAACCCGTTTGCCACGGCGGCGAGCAGGGCATAGAGGGCCACCACCGTCTTGCCCGACCCCACGTCGCCCTGAAGTAGCCTGTTCATTGGCCTCGGCCTCTCCATGTCCCCCCTGAGTTCTTCCAGTACCCTGTCCTGCGCGGCCGTTAACTTAAACGGAAAGCGGCTCCGTATGCGGGCGTCCACCTGTTTGGTGATACGGAAGGCGTAGCCCTTCTCTGCGGTCATTTTTTGTTTCCGGATGGCAAGCGCCATCTGGAACATCAAGATCTCCTCGTATGCGAACCGCCTGCGGGCGAGTTTCATGGCCTCGTGTGTCTCGGGGAAATGGGCGTCCTCAATGGCCCTGTGTAGGGGCACGAGGCGGTGCGATTTTAGAAGTCCCTGCGGCAGGCACTCCTCAAGGTGCCGGGCGTGGTCGTCGAGGGTCTTGCGGATGAGGCGGCGCAGGTAGTGTTGTTTAATCCCTTCTGTGAGTGGATAGACGGGTACTATGCGCCCGGAGGCCAGGGGGTCGGGCTCGGGGCCGTCGTCGTTTTCCTTGCCGGGGAACTCGAACTCAGGGTTGATAATCTGCAGGTGGCGGTGCATGTGTATCTTTCCGTACAGGAGCACCTCATCGCCAATCTTGAACCTGTCCTTGAGGAACGCCATGTTGAACCACGTTGCGGCGATGGTACCCGTATCGTCTGCCACCAGCACCTCCAGTACGGCCCCG
>JAZGAY010000071.1:0-3062 GCA_036475985.1 Candidatus Brocadiales bacterium | reverse complement strand
AGCTTGTCGGGATTTATCTGAAAGTATTTTCTAAAATCCTCCGTCAGCGGTGAGAGGTCTATCGGCTCTCCATCCTGGGTGGTAATCTTTCTGGGCTTCGTATAATGAGCCCGGTCAAGGGGACCGGGGGGATAGCCTTTACTGTCATCCAGCAGATAATCCACAGTTACGCCAAAGGCCCTGGATATCTTGATTGCCGCCTCGCCCTTGGGTTTTCTGTTCAGTTTCTCGTACGCCTGGTATGTTGAAATGGGGATTTCAGACTGGCGCGCCGTCTCGGACCTGTTCCAGCCCTTCTCCGCCCGTAGATGCCTTAATTTCTCAGTTATTGTAATAGCCATAGCTAAGTAGCTCTCCCATGGTCAAATATTTTCATTTCTCTGTTTCAGCTATTGACTCTTAAAAGTTTATTTCCCTTCCTCGCCGCATTATTCCACACTTTCTTCTACTATTTTATTATATTATTCCCTGTATCTTAAGTTCAACGAAAATCACGTCTTACCAAAAATATTCTTTGGTAAAACAGACTATATTTTTAGTAATATTCTTGTATGCGGCCCACCGGCTGCTGGATAGGTGTAAATATTGCCGTTATCTGTATTCTTGTTTGGTGTTGGCCTGTGTCGTATATTAAGGTTTACTTACTTCTTCAAATATTCCTTCAGGTATTTTCCAGTGTAGGAATCCTTTAACCGGGCAATTTTCTCAGGTGTGCCCGTACCTACCACAAAGCCACCCTTTTCACCACCTTCGGGACCAAGGTCTATAACATAGTCGGCACATTTTATAATATCGAGATTGTGTTCTATAACGACCACCGAATGGCCCTCAAGGATAAGTCTCTGAAAGCAATCGAGCAATTTCCTTATGTCATCGAAGTGGAGGCCGGTTGTTGGCTCATCGAAGAGAAACAGTATGTCCTCACGACTTCTCTGCGCCAAAAAGCTTGCCAGCTTCAATCTCTGTGCCTCTCCGCCGGAAAGCGTCGTTGCAGGTTGACCGAGACGAAGGTATCCCAGGCCCGTGTCCTCGAGGCAGCGCAAAGCCTTGACTATCGGAGATGAATCTCTAAAAAACTCCTTGGCCTCCTCGACCGTCAGCTCAAGAACCTCGTGTATGTTCTTGTGTCTGTACCTTATATCCAAAACATCTCTTCGGAACCGCCTGCCACGGCACTTTTCGCAGGTAACGAAAATATCGGCCATAAACTGCATGTCCACCTTACGGTACCCCTCACCCTGGCAGGCGTCACATCTGCCTCCGGCGACGTTAAAGGAAAAGGCGCTCGGTGTCAGGTTTCTTATCCTTGCCTCCCTCGTTGACGCAAAGAGCTTCCTTATCTCGTCAAACACCTTGATGTACGTAATGGGGTTTGACCTCGGTGTCCTACCTATCGGCGACTGGTCTACCAGTATCACGTTGCTAATGTTCTCCACGCCGGTGATATCCCGGTGCTTTCCCGCTGTCCCGCGATATCCGCCAAACCTCTTCCTCAATGCGGCATACAGGGTGTCCTCTACCAACGTACTCTTCCCCGAACCTGACACGCCCGTCACACAGGCAAACATGTTTAACGGAAAGGTCACATCTATATCTTTAAGATTGTTTTGGCCTGCGCCCTTTAGGACTATTGCGCTGCCGGTGGGCTTCCTTCTTACAGCAGGCACACTGATGGTTTTCTTGCCAAGGATATACGCACCTGTGAGTGAGCTGTTGCTTTTTGCAAGCCTATCGATCGAATCTTGATAAACGACGCGTCCACCGTTCTCACCAGCCCCTGGACCAAGGTCTATCAGCTGGTCTGCAGAGTTTATAATGTCCCTGTCGTGTTCCACTACCACTATGGTGTTGCCCAGGTTCCTCAGGTTCTTCAGCATGGCTATCAACCTCTCGGTATCCCTGGGATGAAGTCCAATGCTTGGTTCATCAAGTATATACAACACGTTCACGAGAGAAGAACCGAGGGATGTGGTTATGTTTACTCGCTGGGCCTCACCACCGGAAAGTGTCCTGGTAAGGCGGTCAAGAGTCAGATATCCAAGACCGATCTTCACCATATAGTCAAGCCGTTTCCTCATTTCGTGGAGAATAAGTCTTGCCACCCTCTCCTCATAGTCACTAAGACTAAGGTCCCGAAAGAAGTCGCAAGCCTGTTCTACCGTCATGGCGCATATATCACCCACGGTGGCACCGTTCAGCTTCACGTTCAAGGCCTTGGGGTTCAGTCTTGACCCCTTGCAGTCGGTGCATGTCACATAATTCCTGTATTTACTCAGAAGGACCCTGATGTGCATCTTGTACTTCTTGCGCTCAAGCCACCTAAAGAATTTACGGATGCCACTGAAATCAGGTGTGCCGTTCATAACAAGTTCCACCTGTTTCGGGGTCAGTTTATAGAACGGTACATCAACCGGGATATCGTATGCAGGCGCCGACTCCTCCAACTCCTCATTGAGGTGGCAGTAGGCGGGGGTACTCCAGGGCTGGATGGCGTATTCACTGATTGACTTGCTTCTGTCCGGCACGACAAGGTCCATATCCATCTCAGTCGTATTGCCGAAACCCTGGCACTCGGGACAGGCACCGATAGGACTGTTGAAGGAAAAGAGGTTGGGAGTTGGTTCGGGGTATTCGATCCCGCAGTAATCGCAATAAAAGTGATTGCAGAACCTTAGTTCCCGCCCCTGTTCCGTATCCAGGAGACATATCCTGAGGTGGCCCGCACCCAGGCGGAAGGCCGTCTCCAGTGCGTCTGCCAGGCGCTGCCTTATTTCAGGTTTTACCACCAATCTGTCCACCACCCCCTGCACGGCCCCGGCGCTATGAAGGTCAAAATCCGGCTCTCCTGTAAGGTCAACCACCCCGCCCCCGGCCCAGAGCCTCACCAGGCCCTGTTCCTTGAGAATGGCTATCTGCCTCTTGCTGGAGAGCTTGCGGCTGACGGCAATAGGAAAGGTCACGAGAAACCGCGTGCCCCGGTCAAGCGCCAGGACCTTTTCCACCACCTGTTCAACCGGGTTGCTCTCCACCATTCGCCCACAACCCTCACAATATGTCCTCCC
>JAZGAY010000070.1:0-5759 GCA_036475985.1 Candidatus Brocadiales bacterium | reverse complement strand
GCTGGTGCACTATTTCGAGAACCGGCCCCGTGAATTCTATATCCTTAAGTATGTCATAACCGACCTGGGGGTGTGTCTTTATTATCTCGAATTCGGCCGCGCTTATCCTGCCGGGCTTTGTAAGAATCTCGGCCGGTACGGCAATCTTGCCGACATCGTGGATACGGCCACCCAAAGATATTGCGTCAATCAGCTCCGGTGAAAGGCCCATCTCCCCGGCTATGGCACAGGCGATGTCCGCAACGCGCTGCTGATGGCCCGCGGTGTAGGGGTCTCTTGACTCAACCGTACGCACAAAGGCCTGGATGGTTGCCTCCAGGGCCTTTTTGGTCCTCCCCTCGGCCAGCTTGCGGTTGGTAATGTCCCTTATCATCCCTACCGCAACCCACCTGTCCTCCAACATCGCACCTGAAAGGGAAAGTTCCACAGGAAATTCCGTACCGTCTTTCCTTAAAGCCGTCAATTCAATCATCCTTTCCCCAATTAAATGGCCATTGCCCGTCTCCTGAAACGTTTTCATCCCTTTTAAATGGTCTTTATGGAACCTGCGCGGAATAATCAGTTCGTGCAGCTTCTTTGGAGCTGCCTCCTCTTTTGTGTATCCAAATATCTTCTCGGCAGCCTCATTCCAGTATAAGACCCTCCCCCCGTCGTCAGCCATAATAATCGCCTCTTGGGCGGTGGCGCTTATAATGTGGAATTTTTTCTCACTTTCCTCCAGCGCCTCATGCTTCTTCTCCAGTTCCTGCACTTTCTTGTCAAGCTGCCTTATCAGGGCCTCTTTATGCATCCGGTCCAGCTCTTTTTTATCAACAGTGGGTTGGCTTGGGACCTTGATGCGTCCTTCTTTATATTCTTTAAGTATCTCCCCGACTGTTTCGAGAAGTTCACCTGTGTCCCCGGTCTTCACAATGAACCGTTCCGCTCCCAACGCCGCCGCCAGCTCCTTGTCTTTGGGAGTTATGTAAGCTGCCGTAAGGAACACGAACGGGACCGTTCTCAGCTTCTCATCGTCCTTCACGGCCTGGCAGAGCGCAAAGCCGTCCATCTCCGGCATCAAGATATCCGAGATAATCAGGTCCGGCCGTGAACGCCCGGCCATTTCCAGGGCCTCCTTCCCGTTAGCGGCGCACTCCACCGTATATCCCTGTGCCTCCAGCGTAGTCTTTACAAGGACTCTGGAGTCTTCGTTGTCGTCAACAATCAATATTCTCATGACTTCTCTCCGAGAATCTCCCTGATCTGACCGATGACCTTTTCCAGGTCGATTGGTTTTTCTATGTACCCGTTACATCCCGCGGCCATCATCTTTTCACGGTCGCCGACCATGGCATAGGAAGTCATGGCAATCACAGGGATACCGCTGTCAATCTCCGAGCTGCGTATCTTCCGTAACACCTCCAGCCCGTCCATATCGGGGAGCTGGATGTCGAGGATGATGAAATCAGGCCGTGCCTCCAGTGCCATATCAAACCCCTGCTGTCCGGTCTCTGCCTTGAGGACCTTGTATCCGTTCTTCTCCAGAATCAGGCTAATCAGCTCCATGTTGTCCACATTGTCTTCAATGACCAATACTGTCTTCATTCCTAACCCCTCTACCATCCATTACCGGTCAAGCCTGTCCCTGTTTTAGTTCCCTGGGCAGTCTCAGTGTAAACGTGCTGCCCTTTCCCGGCTCGCTCTGTGCCGCGACCGTGCCTCCAAGCACCTCCGTTGCAAGCTTCTGGGTCAGATAAAGCCCCAGACCCGTTCCCGGCGTCTGGGTACGTAATGGTGAGTCGAGACGTATGAAGGCGTTAAAGAGCTTCGGCTGGTCTTCCCTGGCGATGCCTATACCGGTGTCACTGACCGAGATTTCCACCTCTCCATCTATCTCCCGGGCAGCAATACTGACCGTGCCCGCTTCTGTAAATTTGACCGCATTGCTCAAAAAATTGAGGATGCACTGAAGCAGCCTCTTCCTGTCCGTTTTCAACCGCACACCCGGCGGAATACTCACCTCCAGAGTCAATCCCTTCTCATTTACCTGTGGCTGCACACTCTCGACCGCCTCTTTGACCGCCTCATCGAGGGTAAACTCCTCTATGAAAACCTCGACCTTCCCCGCCTCGACCGTCGATATATCAATAATGTCGTTAATCAGCGAGAGGAGGTGCTTTGACGACTTGTAGGCCCTGCTCAAATGGTCTTTCTGCCTGGCATTAAGTTCCCCCACCATGTCTTGAAGGACCACCCCGGTAAAGCCGATTATGGAATTCAGCGGCGTCCTGAGCTCATGGCTCATCGAGGCGATAAACATGCTCTTCAGTTGGTCGAGTTCCTTGAGCCGGACGTTTGCCCCGGCCAGCTCAGTGGCACGTTCTGCCAATTTTTTTTCCATCTCCTTACGCTCGGTGATGTCTCGTATTATGCTTATTGCATGCCATTTACCTCTCATCTTTATCGCAGAAAAAGAATGGTCCGCATAAAATTCCGTCCCGTCCTTCTTGAGACCGGCCAAAACAAGTGTTTTGCCGAAAATACGCCCCTGCCCCGTTACTTTGAATCTCCGGAGGCCATTCAAATAATCTCCCCGCTCTTTCTCCGGTACAATAAACTGATGCATGTCTTTTCCAACGACTTCTTCTCTTGAGTAGCCGAACAGCTTCTCCGCAGCATTATTCCAGAGTACGACCCTCCCCTCATCATCTATCATAATAATGGCGTCCCGGGCGGTATCGCTTATACTTCGGAATTTCTCCTCGCTCTCCAGTAACTTAACCTCTGCCCGATGGTGCTCAACTGCCTCACCGAGTATGTTCGCAACGGCCTGCAGGAAATTAACGTTATTTTTTGTAAACGTCCGTCTTCTTTTTGTGTGTGCGCCCAGGATGCCAAAAGGCCGTTCTCTGCCCTGGATAACCGTACTCATGCCGCTTACAACCCCGTGGTCGCGAAGCAGTGGAGGCACCTCAAACCGGGTTTCCGTACTGAAGTCTTCCACGACTACCGGCTCATTTGAAAGCAGGGTATAGCCCGCCTGAAACTTCCTACCTGTTTCTACAGTGGTGTGCCCCACCTGCCCTTCCTTCCAGCCCACACCCGCACGCAACAATAGGGCCTTACCGTCCGGTAGAAGCACCAAAACCTTACTGTACTCCACGTTCAGGGTCTTTGCTACCACTACGGCAACTTCGTCCATCAATGTGGAAAGGTCAATGCCTAAGAGTGCCTGCTGACCGATTTTGGCAACCGCTGCCTGCTCGTGTGCGCGAACCTTGAGGTCCTCCTCCGTCCTCATGCGCTCGACAATTTCCTTTTCAAGCCCACTCGCCATGACATTGAAGCTGCTGGCCAGCTCACCTGTCTCGTCCTTGCGGGTTATCTCGACCCTGGTTTTCAGGTCCCCGCCGGCAAATCTCTTTGTCGCATCTGTTAATTTTCTAATGGGCCTTGACGTCGAAAAGGCAAAGATAATCCCCGCGGCTATTACAGCAGCCGCGCTGACGAGTCCCACAATCATCGCAACGATACCCAGCGTCCTTAGGGGCGCAAAGGCCTCCGCCTTGTCTATCTCCGTCAGGAGCGTCCAGTTATATTCGGGTATATAAGCAGAAGCGCCTACTATGGACACACCCCTGTAGTCGGGATAGATACCGGTCATTTCTCCACCCCCCCCGGCAATCCTGCGAATCGGCTCGGTATCCACCACCTGTTTGAGGGGTGCATCCTCTATGAACCTCGACTCGGTGAGCATCTTCCCGTCGTTACCGACAAGATATACCTCTCCCGTCTCACCCATGCCGGCACGGTTTGTCGTAAACTCACTCAGGGCCGCAAGGTAATAGATGTAAACAACGGCACCTAGCTTGTCACCCTTTTCCGAGACAATGGGGGCAGAGATGGGTATGCCGCCCACTTCGAAAAGGGGGAAATAACGGGGGTTACCCACGTAGGTTTTACCGGGAGCCATCTTTAACCCCTGCAGAAATACCTCATCGTCAGACATATCCATACCTGTCATCGTACCGCTGGCGCACCCGACGACCTCGCCTTTCGCGTCCACCACGCATATCTCTGCAATGTGGCGGTCCAGTGTCATATGATGGTCCGAGAGGTGTTTACTAAGGGTAATAACGGCACTGTCTTCACTAAAGGATTCTCCACGACTGATTAGATAGAGTTCGTCCCTTATAAACCCGTCGGAGGCGAAATCTATTGTACGCTCCTCTTTCGCCATCGTAGCTGCAGTATCACCCAGGATGGCCGGGTCATAGGCATTTATAATGACACCCAATATCTCACCGGTGTCCTTGGAGGTAAGGGGTGCGGATATAAATGTGCTATTCGTGTCCAGCTCGGGAGAGTAGTGGGGCCGACCTGTAAAGGTCTCGCCGTAGTCCATGCCTATGGCCTCCTTAAAGGCATCTTGCCCGGACATGTCCTCCCCGATCCACGTTTCATTTGTCGATGCAACGACTATGCCGTCTATGTCCAGGACGCCTATTCCCACAATAGAAGAATCCAAGGGCATCTTGTTTTCTAAAAGGTGCCTGTTCAGGGCAGTAATGGCATCGTCTATTACAAATTGTGTACCGGTAATCACTTCAAGGGCGCCTATTATAGACTGATCGCCGCCTGTGCCTGCAACATCATCCCTTTCCTCCTCAAGATAAGCCATTACGTGGGCCTTCCTCGACTCTGCAACCGCTGTCAGCCAGTCGAGCGTCTGTTGCTTCACCACACTGCGGGCGTTGAGGTAGTATATAGTCGTGATTATGGCGATGGGGATGAGGGAGATGCAGAGTCCGAAGATGAGCAACCTGCCCCTGATTGACTTGAACGGGTTCGCCATTACGTACCCCCGAGAGAGTAGTATTTACAACCCTGGCCTTAGAAAACCGGAGAATTTGTGACAGGGTGTAATAAATTCAGAAACTGGATACCGGCCCCAAATCCCCCCTGTACCTCTCGCCGGGCCCCCCGGCCTATCTGACACCTGTTTAAAAATGCCTTTAATAAGCGGGCAGCGCGATGCCGCTTACTGCCATCCGGAGTCTTTCTTAATAGCTCTATATTATATTAACATATATTAAGACGCAAGACTATATATTTATAGTGTTTATAATAAGAGAGCTCTATATTATCCTCGCCATTTTCAAGCACTAAAACCTGTAATGTTCTTACCTGGTCTTAGATTGATTAGGCTGCTGCGGCGTGTGTTATGACACAGCATGGTCCGGGAAGATGCGCCACCTGAATCACGTCTCAAAGATGCCGGGTCCTCGCCGAAGGCCAAGCCCCATAAAAGGTGGTTTTACCCCCGGTATAACCGCCAACGGCAGCCCGGTTGC
This sequence comes from Candidatus Brocadiales bacterium, assembly GCA_036475985.1. Lineage (GTDB taxonomy): Bacteria > Planctomycetota > Brocadiia > Brocadiales > Bathyanammoxibiaceae > Bathyanammoxibius. The sequence continues at coordinate 426 of JAZGAY010000070.1, read as the reverse complement.
GCATCCCGCAGAGACGTTAATGGCTAAATGAAAGGTGAAACACGTAACGCCCATAAGCGCATTCACTTGACACACAATCGCTTAGGAACTATTATCAAGCACAGTAGATAATTTTTAAACCGGGGATAGGAATGATGATCTCAGTTGACGAGGCATACAAGACCGTACTCGAGCACGTGCGCACGCTTCCCGCAATGACGGTAGACATAAACCGCGCCGCAGGGCTCTGTCTTGCCGAGGACGTCGCCTCAGACATAGACATGCCGCCCTTCGATAAATCGGCCATGGACGGATACGCCGTAGTCGCCAGGGACGCAACCGTCGGGGCGGAGCTCAAGGTGATAGAGAACATCGCCGCCGGCTACGTGCCCACGAAGACGGTGAAAAAGCGCCAGTCTTCGAAGATAATGACCGGCGCCTCGATAC
>JAZGAY010000007.1:0-5753 GCA_036475985.1 Candidatus Brocadiales bacterium | reverse complement strand
GGTCGAAAAAAACCGCCTTCCTGCTCATCTCGTTTCACCCCTTTGGATGCGGAATCTCCGGGCCATTTCTTCTATGGCGGCAATCCTGCCCGCCAACAGGTCCTGCTTTACGCCGATACTCTCTTTTAGTTTCTTCTCTATATCGCTCATAACGGTAGACTACTTTACATGAGGCCGTTGAGGTGTCTTCCGGCTTTCTATAATGTTTGTGATGATGTCAGTGGTGGAGATGCCCTCGACCAGCGGTGCAAGCACTACCTTACCGCCGCAGGATTCCACGAACTCGCGTCCCACTACGCCTTTTTCCCGCCAGTCTTCACCTTTTATTAATACGTCGGGTCTTACTTCCTTTATCAGTTTTTCCGGGGTGGGTTCATCGAACAGTACCACATAGTCCACGTCCTCCATGGCGGCGAGTATCCTGGCCCTGTCTTGCTCCGGCAGCACGGGGCGTCCGGGCCCTTTCATGCTGTTAACCGAGAGGTCTGTGTTGAGCCCTACCACCAGCAGTTCGCCCTGGTTGCGCGCAAAGCCCAGGTACTCTACGTGTCCCCTGTGCAGGATGTCAAAGCAGCCGTTGGTAAAGACTATTCTCTCTTTCCGGGCGCGGTGTTTGTCTAATATTTCTTTAAGCTCCTCAACGGTCTTGATCTTCTCAAGTGAGGGGTGGTTTCCGGAGAGTTCTTTCAGCATCTCTTCTTTGCTGACGGGGACTACGCCTATTTTTCCGACTTCAATGCCGGCGGCTATATTGGCAAGCCGCGCTGCCTCTACGAAATTGAAGCCCCCGGCCACTACAAACGTTATCATGCCCAGCACCATGTCTCCGGCGCCGGTGATGTCAAATACCTCGCGGGGGTTTGTGGGCAGCATGTGGTGATTCCCGTCTCTCTGACACAAGAATATGCCGTCCTTATCCAGTGTTATTACGGCGCACTGGAGGTCAAGGTCCTTTACAAGTTTGTCTCCTGAGCGTTCCAAGTCTTCGGGGCTGGAGATGTCTATACCGGTCATTATTTCCGTTTCGCGGCGGTTGGGCGTAATGGCGGTGACTCCCCTGTAGGTTGAGCAGTCGTGGCTCATCGTGGGGTCAACGATGACGGGTATTCCTGTCTTGTGTCCGAGGTCTGCAACGGCGCGGAGGAGCCTTTCTGTAAGCAGTCCCTTGCTCATATCTGATATGGCTATGGCCCCGCAGTGCTGCAGGTGTGTTTTCATGTATTTTATGACCTTGTCTTCGAGCTCTTTAGACACGGGATGCGTCTTTTCGTAATCAATCCTCAGGAGCTGCTGCACGCCGCGTCCGGCGGTGTGGAGCTGCCCCATCATACGGGTCTTTACCGTGGTGGGGCGACCGGTGTCAATGAATATTCCGGAGGTGTCCACGCCCAGTTCCTTTATCATTTGGGTAAGGTCCCGGCCCGGGGAGTCCTGGCCAAGTACACCTGTGCACAAGACCTTCGCTCCCATGTGGGCGAGGTTGGCTATGACCGCGCCGGCGCCACCGGGGCGTAGTTCCTCTTGTGTCACGTTTACGACCGGTATGGGCGCCTCCGGTGAGATGCGGTTTACCTCTCCCCACACGTACCTGTCGAGCATGAGGTCGCCCACCACCATGATGGTGGGGCTCTTGATGTCTGATAGTATCTGTATCAGCTTACTATGCAACGCATGAACTCCTGCGAGGTGCCTCTTCCAGAAGAATAAGCATGTCCGCGTAGTCCCACTTCAGTCCGTTCGCCGCGTGCAGGCCCTTGATCCTGCGGAGGTATTTTTCATAGACGTCGTGAGACGTGTTCTTCCAGTCCTCCTGACAGTAGAACGTCCTGCACCCCAGGGGCCTGTATTCCCTTACAGTACACTTATTGTCTACCTGGTAGGGGCACACCCCTTTTTTGGAGGCAGTCTCCGGCAACCCGGCGTTATTGATGAGATGGTCAACCTCCAGGCGACTTACGTACAGCGCGTGGTCGTACCGGCCAAAGTAACAACACTCCCCGCACGCCCTGCACGGCGGTGCTACGGCGGAGAGTTCTTCGTCCAGGTCTTTATAGATTTCACGAAGTTTTTTGTCCAACTCTGTCACGGTGCACCCCTTCAATTTTCGACGGTAGCTGCGGCAAGCGCCCTTTCGGTGTCTGGCCGGGGCAGCTGTGCGGGTGAAAGCACGCCTTCCTTTGAGTTGTAAGACCATTTTTGTGTAAAACGTTCGCCGTTGTCAGAGAGCCCCGCGAGGTTGAACTGCCAGTTGCCCTCAGACAATCGCTCCGCACGGCCATCCACCTTTTTCGGGGACACACCCTCCGCCTTTAACATGCCAAAGCCCTTGTTAATTGCCACCTTGAACAGGAAGTTGCTCAGCGGCGACGAGACGCTTTTGGCTCCTTCGTTTAGCGGGGTAATTACCCCTTTGTCTCTTTCATAACGCCATTTGAGGGACTTTTTAACCTTTTCTTCTTTGCCCAGCAGTATCAGGGTAAGGTCCCATGTGGCATCACCGTGCCGCGCGGCGTTGGCCGTTATAGTCTCTACATCCTTTTCCTCGGCCTTCGCTATGACCATCCCGATAACCTTCCTGATAGGGAAGGTTGTTATGCCTGAGTGGATGTTTATGGAAATCTCTCTTTCGAGCCCCGGGCCTGCCGCGTCATCAGCGGCCGTTACGTCCTCTCTTGTACTTGAATACGGAAACGTGAGAGACAGAATGGTCAGTGCGGCAATCCGTGCGGGTACTTTCATCTTACGAGGTTTCCTCCTGATCAAGCAGAGAGAGTATCCCCATCCTCAGCAAAGGCAACATTATCTCGTGATGCCCTGTCAGGGAATAGCCCCGGGACGTGGGACGCTGGACGACGTTTACCGTTGGCCGGTAGTGTTTTAACATATCCATGTCCACAGTTACAAAATCTTGGACCTTGTTGCCCAGGTTCCTTGCCACTGACAGGCACTTGAGGAAGACCTCCGGCATCACGACTGCGGAGCCGACGTTCAGCCATACTCCTCCTTCCAGTTTTGCCACCACCCCTGCCAGAATACGAAAATCTATGTGGCTCGACTCTCCCAGGTCACTTCCCGATATGCTCGGATGCATGTGGACGGTATCCGCTCCTATGACTACGTGTACCGTCGCCGGTATGTCAAGCCTGGCTGCCGCGGCCAGTATGCTGTAGTCGGCAAACTCGTTGCCGTCTTTATTTATTTTCTTGCCCAACGCGGCGCCGAGACCGATACCCTCTCTTGCCCCTTGTGAGGCGGCCTCCTGTACGGCTTCGGCCGTCTCACGCACCATCCCGAAGCTTCCGTCTTTAAGAGACGCCTTTACGTCTTCAGAGGTGTTGCCCAGAAGAGACACCTCGTAGTCATGGATGACCACCGAGCTGTTCATGGCGACGGCGTTTATTATCCCTCGTTCCATCAGGTCTATCACCAGCGGGGACAGGCCGCACTTTATCACGTGCGCTCCCATGGCCATCACCACCGGGCGCCCTTTGCCGTGGGCCTCTACGATGGCCTTGATGACCTTTTTCAGGGATTCTGCCGCAAGCGTCTTTGGCAATGAATCCATGAATTCCCCAAACCCCTTGGGAGGAGGAAGCGGTGCGGCAAACTGCTCGACGTCTGCGAGGGTCTTTCTGTCTTTTATGGAGTAGGTGTTCAGGCCCTCGAGGCTCAGAGGTTTGCCCAGCTCCTTCTCCATTGCCTTGCCGACATCTTTTGCGCTCATGAGAGTACCTTTTCCAGTTTTTCCGATAATATATCGAGTCCGTTTGTAATCCTCATCTCCACCCTTAGGGAGAGTATGGGGGTGTTCCACGCCCGAGTATCCATATTCTTTATCTTGACGAGGTCCTTTTGGGTTGTGACCACGGCGTCGGCCCCAAGCCTGGAGGCCTCGTCATCTATCGTAACCAGCTCGTTTGTGCTGTAATGGTGGTGGTCGGGAAAGTCTTTGAACGTAACTACGTCTGCGCCGGTATGCGCCAGTGTCTTTTCTAGCGAACCCGGGTTTCCGAGCCCGCAAAAGGCGTAGATTCGTTTGCCCCTGAGCCAGGGGATTTCACGGCGCGCGCCCGTCATGTCTTCAAGGTGCAGGGGATGGTGGACGGACTCCAGAACGGGTTTGTGGTAATCAATCTCGGCAAGACGTTTCTCGATGGCCTCTATTTCTGTCGGCCCGCACAGGTCCGTGTGGGAGAGTATCAGCAGGTGTGCCCTGCAGAGGTTATTCAGCGGCTCTCTTAGTATTCCGGCCGGTATGAGGCCGCCGTTTCCAAAGGGTTCCAGGCCGTCTATTACTACGATGTCCAGGTCCCTTGCAAGCCTCCAGTGTTGAAAGCCGTCGTCCAGGAGCAGGCAATCCGCCCCAAGATCCTCGAGGGCCGTTCTGGCGCTGGAGAGCCTGTCTTTCCCAAGTAAGACGGGCACGTCTGGGAGCCTTTCCGCAAACTCCAGATACTCGTCGTTTACTTGATTCTCCCCTATCTTCATTCCGGCGTAGCCTCTACTCAGTATAGCCACCTTTTTACCCCTGTCTATAAGGAATTTTGTAACGAGCTCCAGCAGCGGCGTCTTCCCCGTACCGCCCGTGGTGATGTTTCCTATGCTTATTACCGGTACAGGGAGCGAGACGCTTTTAAGTACACCGAACCGGTACAGCAGTTCCCTCAACCGGAAGAGTACGTAGTAAAAGCACGAGAGTACAGAGAGTACGGATAGGACTAGAGAGGGAAGTAGCCCCTTCTTTTCCTCCCTGATAATGGAGAGATAAAGTCTCCTTAGCCTTTGCACCACGGCGTTTTCTTCACTTAAGGGGTACAGACCAGTAAGCGTGGTCAATAAACTGCTTCCAGGAGCTGTATTTGCCAGAGTTTAGTTTCAGGGTGATGACGGGACTGTGTCTGGGCATAAAGGGTTTGCGTACCAACCTGAGGCCGGCCTCTTCCGGTGTCCTGCCGCCCTTTCGCTTATTGCATTCGGTGCAGGCACAGACTATGTTTGTCCAGGTGGCCTTCCCGCCTCTGGCCCTCGGCATGACGTGGTCAAGGCTAAGCTCCGAGGACGGGTGCTTTCTGCCGCAATACTGGCAATTGTTCCCGTCTCTTGCAAATATGTTTCTCCGGTTGAATTTTACCCCCCACCTGGGCGTATTCTCATAGAACAGCAGGCGAATTATCTTCGGCACCTGGATGCTTACAGAGACGGTCTTTATCCAGCTTATGTCCCCGTCCTCTTCTGGCAAACCGAGCTGAGACTTGAGCAAAGATACGTCCTGCCAGGTCTCCATGTTATATGAATTGAACTTGCCGTCGTCTATTGAGACCACTTCGGCGGAGTTCTTGTACAACAGCGTGAAGGCACGCCTGGCGCTGACAATGTTCATTGCGAAAAAGAACTTGTTCAGAACCAGTACGCTCGAATCCAGTGCGTATGCCCTTGAAGCGCTCATATCTTTTCGATTTCCCCGGCGACCATGTCGCCAACCTCCCGGGTGGTGGCTCCCATCTTGCCTGCACCCATGCCCTTTAGTCGAGTTAAAATCACCTTCTTGACCGCCTCCTCAACGTCCGTGGCGGACTCCGCCTCACCCAGATGCTCCAGCATTATTGAGCACGAGCATATGGCCGCAAGAGGGTTTACCATGTTCTTCCCTGTGTACTTCGGCGCGGAGCCCCCTATGGGCTCGAACATCGATACCCCCTCAGGGTTTATGTTCCCGCCGGCGGCCACACCCATGCCGCCCTGAATCATCGCAC
>JAZGAY010000069.1:0-13766 GCA_036475985.1 Candidatus Brocadiales bacterium | reverse complement strand
TAAGGTATTGTTCATGTCGTCTCTTGAGCCACAACACCCGGAAAAACCCTAACCCCGGTGCGAGTCTTTCCATCCCACGAATGCAGTGACCGCGTCCAAGGTCATCCACACCCTCATACCCAAAACGACTACAAATGCCACTATATAACTTATGTCAGCCAGGGTTACAAGGCTCATGAACGTCAATATTCCTATTACCAGATAAGACGTACATGCAAGGGCAAGCGCGGCGGCCGCCCCGGCCCTGTAATACGGATAATTCCACAGAAGAATTATGTTGCCAAGCCCGGGGAAAGGGGTAAGCCAGGTGACCAGAATCATTATCAGAAATTTCCCAAGCCCTACGTTTGGCACTCCCACCATGCAACTCCTTACGATAAGCTTATCTCAAGTCGTACTCCGGCCTTGGCCCAAAACTCCTGCTTTCATTATATGTCCTGACGGCATCAAGCGTCATCCATATCCTTATACCCAAGACAATGAAGAAAACGATGATATATCCAAGATCGGCCATGCTTACAAATTCTACGGCCGCAAATACCGCTATAACTATATAACAGGTAACAGACACGGTAAGGGCGATGATTGTCCCTACAGGACGCCCTTTGTTGAGGGTACGCCTTCTACCCTCTCGTCCAGGCTAATCGCCTTCGCCAGGGCCCTTGCGAGGCCCTTGAATATGGCCTCCGCCACGTGGTGGCTGTTTGTCCCGTAAAGCACGTTCACGTGGAGGTTGATAGCGGCATTGGTAGAGAAGGCGTGGAGAAACTCCTCTACCAGACTCGCGTCAAACTCGCCTATCTTTTTGTTTGCAAGCGGAGCGTTAAAAACAAGTGCGGGTCTGCCACCCACGTCTACGGCCACGTTTGCAAGCGTCTCCTGCATGGGGACGCTGGCGGCGCCAAAACGCACTATGCCCTTCTTGTCGCCAAGCGCCTCGTTCAGGGCCTGCCCCAGACATATCCCAATATCTTCCACCGTGTGGTGGTCGTCTACCTCACGGTCGCCCTTTGCGGATATTTTGAGGTTAAAGAGCCCGTGCCTGGAAAAGAGGTCCAGCATGTGGTCGAAGAAACCCATGCCCGTTGAACCCTCAAAACGGCCCTGTCCGTCAAGCTCTAACACGAGCCTTATATTTGTTTCCTTGGTCTTCCTGTCTATCTGCGATTTTCTCATTTTAATCCACCTGCATGAAGCGGGGGTGCCACCTCTTGACTAACCGCACACACCTGTGCCAATGCACTCTTCCACCTTCCATCTTCTACGTCTCGCACAATACTTCAGAGAGGGCGCCCAATAGGGTGTCTATCTCTTCCCTTGTACCTACGGATATCCTTACACAATCCTCCAGCCCGCGGTAATTGATGTGCCGGATAAGTATTTTTTGGCGCTTCAACTGCTCGTAGATCTCCTTCGCCGCGCCTGCGTCCTTGCAGCGGGTAAATACGAAATTCGCCTGGGACGGGTAGACAAAAAAGCCCATCTCCCTGAGCGATTCAGACAGGTAGCCCCTTATCTCCCTAATCTTGTTCACGTTCACCTTCAGGTATTTCTGGTCGTCGAGGGCCGCAATGGCCGCGGCCATGCTGAGACGGTCCACGTTGTACGAGTCCTTTACCTTTACGAGACCTTCTATAATTCCCTCCTGGGCTATACAGAAGCCCAACCTCAGACCCGCCAGGCTGTACGACTTTGACAACGTCCTCAGCACAATGACATTGGAATTATCTTCCACCAGCGACAGGCAGTTTGCGTCTGCAAAATCGACATATGCCTCATCGACCACAAGTACCCCGTCTATCCGTTTGGCCAACCGGTCTACCTCATCAGGCCAGACCATGGTCCCTGAAGGCGAGTTAGGGTTGCAGAGGAAGGTAACCTTCGCACCCTTTACCACTATGTCTTCGGGCAGCGAAAAATCCTCATTAAAATCGACTTCTACCACCTCCGCATCCTGTATATCCACCAGGATTTTGTACAGCAAATATGTCGGGTACGGGAACACCACCTTCTCACCCGGTCCCACTGACGCCCTCATAATGACCCCCAGGAGCTCGTCAGAACCGTTACCCACCAGCACCCTTCCGGGCCGCGTACCGAGCACCTCCGCCACCTTTTCCCTGACGCCGGTAGCCATCGGGTCGGGGTACACCCTGAGGGCCGGGCCGGCCGCCTCTTTTACGGCAGCCAAGATCTTCGTGGACGGAGGGAAGGGGTTCTCGTTGGTATTTAACTTTACATAACCCCCCCCGCGGGGCTGTTCCCCCGGTACGTAGCCTTTCATCCTTTCTATGTTGTCGCGGAATAGACTCATTTAAGCCGCATCCTCACCGACTGCGCATGTGCCGGAAGACCTTCGGCCTCGGCCATAGTTATAATGTCCTCTGCCGCCTCCTTCAAGGCCTTCCTTGAGTACGAAATAACGCTCGACCGCCTGAGGAAGTCGTTTACGCCCAGGCCGGAGAAAAACCTGGCCGTCCCGCCGGTAGGCAGCACGTGAGAGGCCCCTGCTACGTAGTCACCCACCGCCACGGGCGAGAAACTGCCCACGAATATCGTACCCGCATGCCTTAGCCGTGGCACCACGGCCTCGGGGTCTTCCAGATGAAGCTCAACATGCTCCGGCGCAATTGAGTTCGCAATATCCACGGCCTCTTCCATGTCGCTCGTTACCACCATAATACCCAAATCCTTCAAGGACTCCTCGGTAAGCTCCCTGTTAGGCAGTCCTTCAAGCTGTTTCTTTACCTCCGCCAGTACACCCTCGGCCAATTGCCTTGAAGGTGTTACCAAAATGGCCGCACCGGGGTGTTCGGCCTGAGACAGGAGGTCTGAAGCGATAAGGGCGGCATCTGCCTTCTCATCGGCAAGGACAACCACCTCGCTGGGACCCGCCAGCATGTCCAGGTCTACGTAGCCGTAGACCTCCTTCTTGGCCATCGTGACAAAGACGTTTCCCGGTCCGACTATCTTGTCCACCTTGGGCACCGTATCGGTCCCAAAGGCCATTGCGGCGATTGCCTGCACACCGCCTATCTTATAGACGTCCGTAACGCCGGCCTCCCTTGCCGCAACAAGCCTCTCCGGCGACACCTTGCCGTCCTTGTCCGGCGGGGTACACATAACCACCCTCTCAACGCCGGCTATTTGCGCCGGTACGGCACACATGAGTACCGTAGAGGGATACGACGCCCTGCCTCCGGGTACGTAGATACCAACCTTCTCTACCGGCCTGTAAATAAGCTCCAGCGATACGCCGTCGGTCGCAAATTTTCCCGGCGAATTTATTTTTATATAGTTCTGAAACGAGCGAATGTTGTCCTTCGCCTTTTTTATCGCCTTCAAGAGGGATTTATCCACCCGGTTACAGGCGTCTTCTATCTCACCCTCGCTCACCCTTAGCTCGTCCCTGGCAATGGATACACCGTCGAAGGAAGAACTGTAAGAAAGTACGGCGTCATCGCCCTTCTCCCTTACGTCGGCGATGATGCGCCGTACGGAATCGATGGCCGACAAGTTTTTCTGTCCAAATATCCCTGCGGCCATACCGGCATCGGCATTCCGGGCAAAAAACCCTTCAAAGGTGTTCAGGCGTTTCTTGATACCCTCGACCAACTTGGTGCGGTCGCACTCTGAGGTGCTTACGATCTTCATCATTAATCTTTTACGCCGGTTTTTCCGATTGAGCGTACCTGGTCGCCAATGGATATAGGCCCACCCCGCGCCAGTCCAGAGACCTGAGAGGGGTTGACGTTGAGCCTGTGTTCGCCACCTGACCTGTATTCAAGCGACTCGGCCATCATCGCCCCGCTAAGGGTTTGTGTCTGGGTCTTTGCCCCACCTTCCACTCCGCCCTTCGTCAGGGGTCCAATCGTGCAGACGCTGAGCCCCTCCTGGACATGGGCAGCAGTCACGTAGCCCTTAACCGTTTCGAGTTTTCCAAGTCCCTCACCGGTGTCGGGGTCCTTTACCTCGTCCTCGCCCGTGACAAATATAACGAAAGGCATACCCTCGCACACACCCTGCCTGCGGCCAGCATTTATTACCACACTGTATTCATCAAGGATCCTGACTATCTTTCCCTCTATCGTGGCCAAGGGTAATACCTCCTAATCTACTAGATTTTCAAGACTTAAGTGATTCCGATTATATTTTGTGTAAAATACGTTGTCAAGGGAAATGGGCTTGTTTTGACTTTGAGGTGGGCGAGAATATAATACATGCGCTACTCAGGGGATTTAGTAGCCCGTGCCATAGGGGGATATACCCGATATTGTTGTAGTGGCAGAGTCATGCCGGAGGCTGTAAGCCCGCCGGTTTGTTTGGAGGGCAGGGGCTCTGTCCCCCGCCGCAAATGGGCGGATAGAGCTAAAACCCTGTCCCCACAATTAAAGGACAAAATATGCCGGTAATAATCGGGATTGATGAGGCGGGATACGGGCCTACGCTGGGACCGCTGGTCATTACGGCCACGGCCTTCGATGTACCTGTACACCCGGGAACAGGCGGGACATCGGAACGGCGCAACAATCTGCCGGACCTCTGGCACATCCTGAAAGAAGCAATATCTGGCTACCCGAACGACGGGGGACGAAACGACCGCCGGATAGTCGTCGGTGACAGCAAGAAGCTTTATTCCACCAAGAAAGGTCTTTATAAACTTGAAGAAGCGGTCCTTACCTTTCAGATGTCACTGGGCGGAAACGTATGCGAGCTGAAGGACCTGCTCACCTCGCTTGGCTGCTATGACGGACAACTCCTTGAGCAATATCCCTGGTACCATGACAAAAGACTCGGTTTGCCGGTCGTATCAGACATGGCAGACCTTACTCATAAGTATAATAAACTAAAGGACATACTATCGTCCAACGGGGTAAAATACCTTGCCGCCAGTAGTGTGGTCATTTCTCCCCATGAATTCAATAAGGACGTGGCAAGACTTGGCAATAAGTCCTTGTTACTCTTTGAGAACTGTGTTAATTTAATTGCTGGTCTGTGGCAAGAATACCCTGAGATAGAAGTTTTTTGCGACAAGCACGGTGGCCGGGACAGGTACGGCCCCATGCTCGCAAAGGCGTTCAGGGATTCAAGGGTTAAGAAACTGTCAGAGGACGGCAAGTCCTCGTCCTGCTATGAGGTAATGGATGGGGCCGCGCACAGAAGGATGAGGATATCCTTCCTGATGGATGCTGACAATGCACACCTGCCCGTGGCACTGGCATCGATGCACAGCAAATATGTCAGGGAATTGTTCCTCAGGCTTTTCAACGGTTTCTGGCGGGAACACCTCCCCGGACTGAGGCCAACGGCCGGCTACCCTGAGGACGCACAAAGATTTCTAAGGGATATAAGTGACCTAAAAACTCGTCTTGGCATAAGCGACAAGATCCTGATAAGGAACAGATAAGATATATGGCAGGGGCCATCCGCCCGAGGCTGAAAGCCCGCCAGTTAGTTTGGAGGGCGGACGCGGACGACGCGGATAATGTACGCCCCTGCGGTCAGGCATTAATTAATAAGGGGACAGAGAGAGATGGCGGTAAATATGGCGGTAGTCGGCGCCACCGGTGCGGTGGGCACCGAGATGCTGAGGATACTTGAGGAAAGAAATTTTCCGTTAAAGGAGCTGAGGCTGCTTGCCTCCGGCCGCTCTGCCGGGAACAAACTGAAGTTCAAGGGAAAAGAAATAACCATAGAGCAGCTTGGCGCAGACTCCTTTAAGGGGATAGACATAGCGCTCTTCAGCGCAGGCGGCGACGTAAGCAAGGAGTTCGTACCCCGCTGTGTGAAGGCGGGCGCAGTAGCGGTCGACAACACCAGCGCATTCCGCATGGACGAGGGTGTGCCGCTTGTAGTGCCTGAGGTAAATCCTGAAGAAATCCCCAGGCATAAGGGAATTATAGCAAACCCCAACTGCTCCACCATCCAGATGGTGGTGGTTCTGAAGCCCATCCACGACGCCGCAAGGATAAAAAGGGTGGTAGTGTCCACCTACCAGGCCGTCTCTGGCGCCGGGCGGCGGGCCGTTGAGGAATTGGAGAAGGAGACCAAATCCATCCTGCTGGACCACAGCGACTACAAGCGGACCGTCTTCCCCCATCAGATTGCCTTTAACGCACTGCCGCAGATACCTCAATCAGACGCTTTTCTGCCGGACGGCTATACCACTGAAGAGACGAAGATGATTAACGAGACCAGAAAGATAATGAAAGAACCCTCGCTCAGGATAACCGTAACAACGGTCAGGATACCCGTCGTAAGAGGCCACAGCGAGTCGGTGAACGTAGAGACCGAAAAGAAGCTCACCCGTAACGAGGCCAAGGAGATACTCTCAAAGGCCCCGGGCGTGACCATAATGGACGACCCCGAACACCAGATCTATCCCCTGGCCACGCAGGCATCGGGCAGGGACGAGACCTTCGTGGGAAGGATACGCGAGGATTTTTCGGTAGAAAACGGCCTCAACCTGTGGATAGTGAGCGATAACCTCCGGAAGGGCGCCGCCCTGAACGCCATCCAGATTGCGGAAAGGCTGGTCGAGCTCACAAAGGTGCATGCGTAACATTAAACTCGTTATCGAGTATGAGGGTACCGGCTACGCGGGGTGGCAGGAGCAGAGGGTCAAGAAGGGCGACCCGGTGCCGACGGTTCAGGCGTGTGTGAAGGGGGCCGTCGAAAAGGTCGTGGGGGAGACGGTGGTGCTTTACGGCGCATCGAGGACGGACTCCGGCGTCCACGCCCTGGGACAGGTGGCAAATTTCAAGACGACCTCAGAACTGCCGGCCGGGGAATTCGTCCCGGCAATAAACTATTACCTCTCGCCCGATATCGTGGTCAGGTCGGCTGTGGAGGTGCCCGAAGACTTTCATGCACAGTACTCCGCCAGGTCAAAGACATATTCCTACACGGTGCTTAACGACCGTGTGCCCTGCGCGATAAACAGGAATCTCTCGTACCGCTACCCCTGGCCGCTTGACGTTGAAAGGATGAAAGAGGCCTCACGGTATCTCCTGGGCAGCCACGACTTTACGGCATTCAGCATCGAGGGCTCCGATAAAAAGAACGGCGTACGCACCATAAAGTCATTCGACATAACACGGCAAGACCGGTATACGCGTATCGTGGTTGGGGCCAACGGGTTCTTGCATAAGATGATAAGGGGAATAGTCGGTACGCTCCTGCTGGTAGGCCGCGGGAAGCTGGGCGTAGATGAGTTCAGGCGTATACTCGAATCTAAAGACAGACGCCTCGCAGGGCCAACGGCACCTGCAAAGGGGCTGATGTTGCTAAAGGTAGACTATGATCGTGACGAAGATGGTCCACAAGCTTAGCTGCGCTCTCACCGCAATCACCATACTGGTTCTCGCTACCGGTTGCGCAAACCCGGAGACAAAACTCACCCACGTATTCCGCTACAAATTCTACCTCCTGAATCCGCCCACGGGCACGTTGGGTTATGAGGACAAAGACCTCGACTTCACATTCGCGCCGGAGAGAGATTACATTAAAATCGCACTGGTAAACAACAGTGGCCGGAACGCAACCATCTATTGGGATAAGGCGGTCTACAAGGACGTGGACGGCATGTCCCACCGGCTGGTGACAAGGGACATGAAGGACAATGATGGGTCTCAAACGCCCGTTACAATACCCCCCGGACACCGGCTGGTTCAGCGGGCACTGCCCGCGGACAATATAGACCACACCCTCTTCGGCTGGAAGACAAGGCCCATGTTCCCTGAACTAAAAACGGCCCGTGTAATAGACGATTGGGACAGGGCCGAGTTCAAGCTGACACTGCCGATAGAAGTAGACGGGGAGTTGAGGCGCTACGAGTTTGTCTTTAAGATTAAGACGCGCTGAGAGAACCGCCGTGTCGTATTTAGCGGACGGCTACTTATGGAATAAGTGTCGACGCCGGGGCTTGAAAAGCCCGCATGACGTGGTAATATGTCACGCACCGGGAAGGGCGCTTGGCTCAGTGGCTAGAGCACTTGCTTCACACGCAAGGGGTCGGTGGTTCGAGTCCACCAGCGCCCACCATTATACTGCAACAACTTAGGACTTGGGGCAGGTCAATGGTTGATTTGAATGGCATTACGCGAGAATACAAGAAGAAGCGAGAACTTCTTATACAGAAAGAGACAGTCTGCGTTTCCCGTTTTATACAGACTGTATAATCATTGTTAGTCCGAACTGATCCGAACGCGATACCAAGGGGGGACGGATGCCATCGCCAGCGATAACCGTTCGCGGCCAGCAGCAGGATTGGGCACAACAGCGCAGCATCTCCATCGATTCCGCAGGCTACACCAGATCCCTCGATGACAACCTCTTCGTGCCTCTCTCACCCGAGACTCTTGCGGAGTTCACTGATGGCGACGGCAGCGAGCTGGGCAAGCTCGGCGAGCGCGGCAAGATGCAGGCGCTGCACTCTTCTTCGGCGCTCGCGTGCAACGTATTCGAGTATTGGCGCGGGCGCGACGCCTGGCCGTTGGCACAAGCGCTCAGCGTTGATGAAGGCATCGCGTCCATCGGCTTCGAGCGCAAGTTCCCGACGGGGCTGCAGGGCAACGCTCCCAACCTCGACGTCATCCTCGTCGCACCCTCAGGCCGAGTGACCACCATCGAGTGCAAGTTCCTCGAGCCTTATGGCTCTCACGACGCTCGGTTCAAGTCCAAGTACTTCGAGACCGAGCCTGGGCTCTGGCAGGCGGCTGGCTTCTCCGATTGTCAGGCACTCGCGCAGCGGCTGTACTCGGGTGAGTTCCAGTACCGCTGGCTGAACGCGGAGCAGCTGCTCAAGCACATCCTTGGACTGCACAAAGGGCCGCACAAGCAGTGGGCGCTTCTGTATCTATGGTACGAGATCCCGGGAGCCGCGGGCGGCGAGCATGCGGCAGAGGCCGAGTCGTTCGCCTCTGTCGCGAGCGGCGACGGCATCGACTTCAGGGCGACGAGCTACCAGTCGGTGTTCCGTGCGCTGGAGGCCAGCGCATCCCAGTCGGATCACGAGTACCTGGCGTATCTTGGTGAGAGGTACTTCGGCAAGTCGGACTAACAGCGAATCGAGCAAACGGTGGTTCGAGTCCACCAGCGCCCACCATTTCCTTCGTCTCCACTTTCCTCATAAGGACCTACGACATCTATTGGGCCGGAATTATGGACTAGACTTTTTTAGGCATTGTGTCTAAAATCCTGTTTTTAAGGAGGGTTCCAAGGATGATGTCCAACATATCTGCAAGACAGCTAAAACAGAATACTTTTCTTGTTATCTCTGTCGTCATACTTGTCACACAATCGCTTACAAGCCTCGTATCTGCCGCAGAATATGACCTCATAGAGACCTATACCATAGGGGTCCGGCCCTCCGGTATAGACTATAACCCCGACAATGACAGTCTATGGGTAGTCGAGAATAGAGGCGGCGGGATATACGAGGTCCAAAAACGGGGGGAGGACATCCTCGGAGAGATTCGCTTCAAGTCTGAAGACCTGGAAGGCATAGCACAAAATACAGACAAAGGAACCCTGTTTATTACCGAAGAACGAAAGAGGTCTATACTTGAGATAGACAAGAATGGCAAGCTGCTCAAAACCATTAAGGTTACCATGGAAACCGGTGAAGAAGACGCTAACTACGGGTTTGAGGGTGTTACCTATGACTCGTTGACCGGGCACCTCTTTGTAGCTAACGAGAAAAACCCCACAGCAATCTTGGAGATTACACCAGATGGCGAGATTGAGAATTACATTGATATAGACGCTGAGGAGTTGGCAGACGTGAGTTTGGACAAGAAGACGGGTAATCTGATCGTTTTGACTCAAAATCCCAATATGATAATAGAGATTACAAAGGATGGTACACTTGTAGATAGTTTTGAGTTAGATATTCCAAATCCGCAAGGTTTCACAATGGATAATGACGGTTTTCTGTATGTCGTAAGTGATGAACCGCAGAGACTTTATGTGTTCTCGCCCATAATGTAGACAGTGGGACACACTGTACCAGTCAGAACAAAACTTGACAGCAGTCATATTACCAATAAGTGCTCAACGTGAAGAAGAGTGTGTGTGGCCCGATCTGAGTTACGCGGATGCGGAGAGCAAAAGGAGTGACCTGTACCTTCTTAAACCGGTCAAGTTTTAGTGTTAGTATTTAGGACGAGGGACATCCGCCCTTAGTTCTGTGACTGCTATAAACCTCGTTTCATATAATCTCCGTAGCCACTTTGCCTACCACTAAGCCCTGTACAGGAAGCTTGACGCCCCTATTCGGGCACATTTATGGCACCATTTTCCCTGAGATACTCCTTCTGCTCCAGGGTAAGGCCCTTCGCCCCCTGAAAGTCTGCGTTTTCAACCGTAACATCGCTCAGGTTAGCGCCCTTCAGCCTGGCGCTCTTCAAGTCGGCGCGGTTCAGGTTAGCACCGCTCAGGTCGGCATGGTAGAAGTTGGCATGGGTCAGCCTGGCACCGGTTAGGTCGGCACCGCTCAGGTTGGCCGACGCCGCAACAGCATGCTCAAGGTTGGCCCCGCTCAGGTTGGCACCGCTCAGGTCGGCCTCTTGCAGGAAGTCCTTCGTCATAATGGCGCCGCTCAAGTTGGCATCGCTCAGGCTGGCACGCACCAGGCTCGAAAAATACAAATTGGCCCCGCTCAGGTTGGCACCGCTCAGGTTGGCCTCAGTCATATTAGCGTTCTTAAGGTTGGCACCTTCCAGGTTGGCATTGCTCAGATCAGCACCTGTTAGCATGGTCTCCGTCAAGTTGGCATTGCTTAGGTCGGCGGAGCTCAGTTTGGCACGGCTTAGAAGGGCACGCCTCAGGTCGCATTCGGGGCATTTATTGGTCTCTAACAGCTTCTTTTTATTCTCCTTTACTGAGTCCCCATGGGCAGTGTGTATCTGCATGCCCGGTACAACCGGAACAAATCCAGTTGAAACTACAAAGGTTGTGGCTAATAATAATTTCTTGATATTGACCATTTTTAACTACTCCTCGCTCTCATATAAACCCGTTAGCCGCTACTCAGGTACATTTATGGCTTCATATTTTCTAAGATACTCCTTCTGCTCCGGGGTGAGACCCTCCGCTCCCTCAAAGTCTGTCTTTTTGACCTTAACATCACTCAGGACAACACCCGTTAGGTCGGCACTGCTCAGGTCGGCACGCGTCAGGTCGGCACTGCTCAGGTCGGCACTGCTCAGGTCGGTACTGCTCAGGTCGGCACGCGTCAGGTCGGCACCCGCCAGGTTGGCACCCCGCAGGGTGGAGCCACCCAGGATGGCACCGCTCAGGTCGGCACCGCTCAAGTCGGCATCCACCAGCGTAATACCACGCAGGTCGGCACCGCTAAGGTTGGCGCCGCTAAGGTTGGCGTCCTCCAGCTTGGCGGACCTCAGGTCGCCACCCGCCAGGTCGGCACGCGACAGGTCGGCTTCCGTCAGGTCGCATCCGGGGCACCTCCCCGTCTCTAGCAGTCTCTTTTTATTCTCCTCTACTGAGGCTCCATAGACAGTACCTGACTGCATGCCCGGTACAACCGGAACAAATCCAGTTGAAACTATAAATGTTGTGGCTAATAATAATTTCTTGATATTGACCATTTTTAACTCCCCCTTCCTCTCATATGGACCCCTTGACCCCTTTAGTATTCAAACCAACCTCCATCATCTTCAGCACCTTCCCTGTTCTGTACAACTAGCGTGTACACTTCTCCTGAAGGCACCTTCACTTTTGAAATGAAATGACCATCCCTCATTACGTTCAGCTTGCAGGGACCCTTCAGATTGATGACCGCCTTCCCATGTCCCGGGTATATGTTCATTTCCATTTTGGCTTGCTCTCCTTACTATAATAGATGCTGTAATTGCAGCATTAAAAGCTTGTATGTCAAGGGAAATCTACTTTACAGTTTACTTGACAGCACCTTGTAGTGTATTGATATACAAGGAATTAAGATTGAGACTCTTGACTATTAATCAAGTGGTCTCCTGTCCAGTTTGTGTGGCGTAAGTGGCGACACGTCAGGCATCATGGGCGCTCTATTGTCCTCTAGCCACTTATCAATCTCTGCCCTGTGGAACCTGGGGAATCTGCTACTCAGGAATATATATTTAGATAAGGGGGGCCCCTTGCCGACCACCCCCCCCCACCTCCTACTGTCAAGTAAACACACTCAGACACCCTTAAACAGACAGGAGCTGAGAGGAAGGTAACTCCCCACAACCCCTGATAGAATCAAATGCTTTACAACACGTCTATAATCTACTATTATTCTCACCTAGTAAGAATGCAGCTAAAGATGGACGCCGAATCGTCAAGACCTGCCCGCCCTTGGCGCCACGCTAATCTTGGATGTCGACAGTTATTATTTTGAACACGGCGCGCCTGTACCTGTGTGAAGTCGTCGCGGCAGACAATGCGGCTGTTATTCCGTTGCTCGGCTATAAGGCATCGTTACGGATGATTCTAACATGGCACGAATTTTACTAGTAGGAGGAACCGGCGCTATTGGAAGTGCCATTGCTCTGGCACTCCTGCAAGAGGGCCATCAAGTCTTTTTTCTGGTTAGGAGGAAAAATGGCGAAACGCCCGAGCAAAGGGTTAGAGATGCCCTCTCCTTTTACGGGCAAGACACCTGCCATGGAGCATTAAATGTTTTTGAAGGAGATGTCGAAGCATCACCCTGCTGTGGTTTATCTGAAGACAGCTTGAACCGCTTAACAGGGGAGATTGAAGAGGTGGTGAACTGTGCTGCCGATTTAGGCTTCGGACAGACTCGGCAGCGGTCCTGGTCAACCAACGTTGGCGGCACCCAAAACCTCCTTGAACTTGCCCAGTTGCTGGGCGCCGAAAGATTCCACCACTTCAGTTCAGCCTACGTCTGCGGGAAGAAGGAAGGGATAATCTACGAAGGCGATATTAGCAAAGAGCATGGCTTCCACAACGTTTACGAGGAGACCAAGTGTGAAGCTGAGATTCTACTTAGAAATAAAATCAAGAATCCCCTCTGGAGCAACACTACAATCTACAGGTTGGGGGTTGTCCTGGGTGATTTACAGCGGGGCGGCATAATAGGCCGGTTTAACGGATATTATGGATTTGCAAATATCCTCTTCCGCTTAAAGCATACTCTCTTTGCAAAGATTAAGAAAACTCCAGAAACCTCTCCAAGCGCCGCCAGCGGAATTGAAGGAAATAATTTGATCTCATTGCAAGAACGCCTTGTAGGTGAGAAGGCTAATCTGGGCATGGTTTCCCTGGACAGACTGGTGGAAATGTTCCTCAGGATCCGTGAAAATGACGACAGCATGGGCCTGACTCTTCATCTGACAAGCAAGCCCGTTTCTTGCCGGAAGCTTCTGGAGATCCTGCTGAATGAACTAAAAATCAAAGAGGTAAAGACGGTTGAAGGGGAGGATTCTAAGACATTTAAAGAGGCGTACACGAGACTTCTTTTGAGGTTGGAAAAGGATTTTTGTAACCGGATGCAGGACTTTCTCCCTTATTTGTCTGAGGAGAGATGGTTTGATACAACAAACATGCAGGTTGTACTGGGAAAAGAATATGAACCGCAAGTAATAAACGAGGACCAACTCCGCCAGACGCTTTCTTACGCCATTGGGATGTTCAGTCAGCAAAAGGGGAGAGGATTTACTTTTTCAGCATAATCCAAATTCAGAGCCCTGCAACACAGCCTCTATACACAAAGACCCCCTACCCCCCTCACCTTGTTCGAGGCAAAAGCGCTTGTAGAGAGA
>JAZGAY010000068.1:0-5326 GCA_036475985.1 Candidatus Brocadiales bacterium | reverse complement strand
TATCTATCTTGACAAGGTCTACTTTATTGTCCTTTACAACACTCTCAAAAAAATCATCCAGGGTCGTCGTTTCTACATCTACAAAACCAGCTTTTACTACGGTATTGTCTTCGGAGAAAGAGAGCTGACCCAAATTGACTTTGTCGGCAAAGAGTTTAGTCTTCCCGTGTTTATTTGAAAGGGCTTTCTGGATAGGGGTGATATTAGTATAACCATTCATCTCAATGTTTTTAACGAGAAGTCTATAATTATTTGGTTCGGGTTCAAA
Organism: Candidatus Brocadiales bacterium; assembly: GCA_036475985.1. Taxonomy (GTDB): domain Bacteria; phylum Planctomycetota; class Brocadiia; order Brocadiales; family Bathyanammoxibiaceae; genus Bathyanammoxibius. The sequence goes on along the minus strand of JAZGAY010000068.1, from coordinate 5,058 downwards.
TGCGTAGACTCTACCATCGTTTCCTGTCAATTTCGCAACAATTAAAGTGTAATAGCCAATATTCGCGCCAACATCTACTACAATCATGCCTGGTTTTATTAATTTTTTAAACAATTTTGTGAGTCGCTTATCATAAACTCCTTGCATTAGTAAATAGGGGACGATACCTTCATCTTTACCATCCACGTACATTTTATTTCCTTGACATGTTATTAAAATTACACCTTTTGGTTTAACTACTTTATAGATGAATTCATGGAGACGTATAACACCAGGAATTTTCCCAAGACCTTTGCCTGATAAACTATCTGTAACCTTTTTAAATAATGAGAACATACGCATGTATTGGTCTTTCTGTCGAGTGGGTTGCACTTTATGGAATAGCTGGTGCGGAAGGGGGGACTCGAACCCCCACAGCCTTACGGCCACTAGCCCCTCAAGCTAGCGCGTCTGCCAGTTCCGCCACTTCCGCCCCGTTGACGTGAAAAAACAATTCTAGTTACAAGTTACCGAATGTCAATCTTTTTCGATTCCCGCCGCGCCTTATGTTCTTAAATGGTTTGCATATAAGCAACTATAGGATTCCTTCCGCACCCCAAGAAATTTGTTTGGAAAATTAGCAAAATGGATTATATAATATTAGATGAAGGTATAAGGGAGTTTTGCAATGCACAAGATTGGGAAAAAAGTTATAAGAGAGCTTCAGGATAGACTTTATGGCAGAAGAGGACGTCTCACTAATGCCATACAGCGCCGCATTCAGGAATGCAACGATTCAGGGGGCTACAGGCTTTCCGACGTGGTTGATATAGCGTCTCTCGCCTCAAGTGAGCAGCTTGGCATGCTGGTGGCCGAGACGGAGCTTGAAGAGCTTAAGCAGATTGACGACGCCCTTGCCCGCATCGATTCGGGCGGCTACGGAATCTGCAAGTACTGTGGCGGTATCATACGCAAAGACAGGCTGAAGGCCTTACCCTATGCCACACTCTGTGTGAAGTGTAAGGAGTTGGAGGAAGAGGGACACGAGCTTGAAGGCCGGAGCAGCGGGCAGGGTTATCAGGCTGTTCTTGGTATGGAAGGCCTTGTCGAGGCAGGCGAAGAAGAGTCTAACGTAAAGAAGCGGAGTACCAGGGCCGGGAAAACCAAATCAAAAGAGTATTCACGTAACTGAGGCATATGACACTTACGGAAAAGTTCCTCCATGGATGTGAGCGTTTTTCCAACAAGACTGCTATCAGCGACGACAAAGGCTCTTTCACGTACGGCGAACTACTGGCCGCCGCGCAGAGGATGTCCGGGCTCTTCCGGGCGCTCGGTCCCGGCACAAACGTGGGCATATGCCTGCCCAGCTCCAAAGAGTGCGTGGCCGCCTATTTTGCACTACTCCTTAACGGGCAGGTCCCCGTATTCATAAACCCCCTCCTCTCCCCGCAACAGGTGGGCTACATAGCCAGGGACGCCTCTCTTAGTACAGCGATAGGTATTACCCATTTTAGACCCCTCCTTGACCCAATAGTAAAGAATTGTGTTTATCTGGACGAGTTGCAGTCCCCACAGCCGGCACAGGCCGCAGCGGCAGACCCTTCAGCCCGGGCTGCGTTCGAGACCGGAAAACCGGAGGACACAGCCGCCATATTCTACACCTCAGGGACCAGCGCAAACCCCAAGGGCGTTATACTTACCCATAAAAACATACTCAGCAACGTCGAAGGCTGCGTAGAGCCGTTCCACTTTAATGAGAGAGACGTATTCATGGGCACGCTGCCGCTCTTCCACGCCTTCGCGTTTACGGTGACCATGGTGCTGCCCGTGATCTTCGGCGCGCACGTCATCTACATTGCCCGCTTCTCAGGCCCTAAAGTGCTCGAACATATCGAGAATCACCGCGTGACGTTCCTCATGGCGGTAGCGTCCATGTACAGGGCGCTGTTGAGGTCGGCCCAGACGTCAAAACATGACACCAGCAGCCTGAGACTTGCCGCCACGGGCGGAGAACCCGTGCCGATGGACGTCATAAATTCCTTTGAGAAAATCTTCCGTCTGCCGCTCCTTGAAGGCTACGGTCTGACGGAATGTTCCCCGCTCGTCTCAGTGAACACTCAGGAGGCGCACAAATACGGCACGGCCGGAAAGCCACTGCCCAACCTGGAGGTAAAGATAGTCGACGAAGACGGCTCCACCCTGTCCCCGAACCGGGACGGCGAGATATGGGTCAGAGGGCCTAACATCATGAAGGGATACCTGAACCAGCCGGAACTTACGAAAGAGACGATCACCCCGGACGGTTGGTTCAAGACGGGCGATTACGGCAGGCTTGACGACGACGGTTTCCTGAAGATAACGGGCAGGAAGAAGGAGCTCATAATCATAAGCGGCGAGAACGTCTCACCCGTGGAGATAGAGGACGTTCTAAGCCACCACCCGAAGGTCTTTGAGGTGGCGGTAATCGGTGTGCCGGACAAAATGCGCGGCGAGGCGCCCAAGGCGTTCATAGTGCCGCACGATGGCCAGGAGATAACCGAGGATGAAGTGAAACAGTTCTGCTACGACAAGCTCAAGCACTATAAGATACCCAAGCATTTTGAGTTCCACAAGGAACTCCCCCATGGCCCCACGGGCAAGATACTGAAGCGCGAACTCCCGACCACCTGAGACACCTTTCTAGCGGTTCCACACCCCTTCAAACACCTCTTCGGCAGGGCCGGTCATAAATACGTCTCCGCCCTTCGACCACTCCAGCGTCAGGTCGCCGCCGGGCAGGTGGCCTAAAATCTTTCGGGAGGTCTTTTTGCCCAACACGCCCGCAACGCACACCGCCGAGGCACCCGTGCCGCACGCAAGCGTCTGGCCAGAGCCCCTTTCCCATGTCTTAATCCTCACTTCTTCCCTGCGTAACACCTCAACAAAATGAACATTGATCCTCTCGGGAAAAACACTGTGGCGTTCTATAAGGGGGCCGTATCTCTCAACGGGAAAGCCCTTCAGCTTTTTGAGGAATATGACGCAGTGAGGGTTGCCCATGGACACGCATGTTATATTAAATGTCTTGTCGTCCACAGCCACATCCATATGGAGGGGCTCGTCTATGACCCTCATGTTACTCCCACCCTTGCTCCCCTTTACCGTCTTCATGGGTATCTGTTTTCTGAGCAGACCGGGGCGGCCCATATTTACCCTGACCGCCTGGACCATTGGGCCTTTGACCTTTAAATCCAGGGTCTTGGTGCCGGCCCGCGTCTCTACCTTCATCCTCTTTTTTGGCGCCAGCCCACGCTCATAGGCGTACTTTGCCACGCAGCGGATGCCGTTGCCGCACATCTCGGCCTCGCTGCCGTCTGCGTTAAAGATCCTCATCCCTACGTCCGCCTTTTTAGAGGGCGTTATGAGTATCAGCCCGTCTGCACCGATCCCGGAGTGTCTGGAGCTCACCTGCCGGGCAAGCCTGCCGGGGTTGCCTATCGTCTCTTCAAAACAGTTGACATACACGTAATCGTTGCCGATGCCGTGCATCTTGGTGAACTTCATTTTGTCATCCTCTATGGTCTGGCCGTGGTCATACGGATAAGAACCAGTTTATCGACAACGGGCATGGTTGTCAAAGGGCTGTACGCCTCAAAAAAAGTTTTTGGCTTGCAATCGGAAAGGAAGTACATTATAGATTCAGTTCTTATTATTCGAAAGGAGCTTTAACCGTCATGCGCATAGTGGTCACCGGGGGAGCAGGTTTTGTGGGTTCTAATGTCTGTGATTATCTACTGGAAAAGGGACATTCCGTCGTCTGTATCGATAATCTGCTGACGGGCACTAAAGAAAATATTGCTCACCTGGTGGATAATGAGAAGTTTACATACATAGAACATAATGTTTCAGAACACATAGTTGTTGAAGGTGAGGTGGATGCGGTAATGCATCTGGCATCTCCTGCGAGTCCCAAGGATTATACGAAGCATGCCATACCAACGCTAAAGGTCGGCTCGCTCGGCACGCTGAACGCCCTTGGCCTCGCTAAAGTGAAGAGGGCAAAGTTCCTTTTGACCTCTACGTCTGAGGTGTACGGCGACCCTGACCGCAAACATCATCCACAAAAGGAAAGTTACTATGGAAACGTAAACCCTGTGGGCCCCAGAGGCATGTATGACGAGGCAAAACGCTTTGCGGAGGCCCTTACCATGGCCTACTATAGTGATGAGAAAATAGATACAAGAATAGCCCGCCTGTTTAACACCTACGGCCCGAGGATGCGCCTCGACGACGGCCGTGTACTGCCCACGTTCATGTCGCAGGCCCTCAATGGAGAAGGTCTTACCGTCTTTGGTGACGGCAAGCAGACGCGCAGCTTTTGTTATATATCAGACATGGTCGAGGGACTGTACAAACTGCTCATGTCAGACGAACATGAGCCGGTAAACCTCGGGAATCCCTCCGAGATTACCGTGTTACAACTGGCCGAGGAGGTTATAGAGCTAACCTCCTCCAAGAGTGGGATTATTTTTAAACCCCTTCCACAGGATGATCCAAAGGTCAGGAGGCCAGACATATCAAAGGCGAGGAACGTCCTGGATTGGAACCCGAAGGTAGACAGGCAAGAGGGTTTGGCAAAGACTATGGAATATTTCACCCGGAAGATACAGAGCCAGACAGCGTGACCCGGACCCCGTTTGCGCAGTTGGACTAACCCCGGCCCACACCTTACAGAGGTACACCTACCTGGATGAAGAAACTATTAGCCATCGCCGGAAGCCCCAGACGCGGAGGCAATTCGGAACTACTTCTCGACGAGGCAATAAAGGCAGCCCGTGACATCGGGCTTGAGACGGAGAAGCTGGTGGTCGATGAGCTCGGTATAGCCCCATGCACGTCATGCGGCAGTTGCTGGGAGACGGGTAACTGCGTCATAGAAGATAAGATGCAGGAGGTCTATAAAAAGCTCCTTGACGCGGACTATGTGGTGGTTGCGTCGCCGCTTTATTTTCTGGGCGTAAGCGCCCAGCTCAAGGCCCTTATAGACCGCTGTCAGGCCCTGTGGGCGCGAAGGTTCATACTCAAGAAACCCTTGAG
>JAZGAY010000067.1:0-4686 GCA_036475985.1 Candidatus Brocadiales bacterium | reverse complement strand
ACATGTCATTTATTAAAAATGCCTCCCTGCCCCGAATAGTAAAGACCTCTTTTCCCGTCTCATCGTATCTTGGCAAATAGAAATTACTGATATACTGTCTTACCTCAGTTTCTCCCCCCGCCTCCTGAAGTTCAGTGTACGACCTCCCCTTGTACGTGTCTTCCATATCAGTAACCCTCTTCACGCTGTACCTGTTGGGAATAACACCGAGCATCGACAGCAGAACAAGGAACAAAAGACACCCGAGTACAGAAAACAACGCTATCCTTCTCTTACTAATAACCATTTTGTTCTTATACGTACCTCTTCATTATACCTTCCCATTTACCCTGGGATTTTAACACCTTTTCCACCACTTCTCTCACCGCACCACCGCCGCCCGGAGCCTTTGTTACGTAATCCACCGCACTTAATACCTCTTCGGGAGAATCGGGCACTGCCACAGAAAAACCCACACGTCTCAGCACAGGCAGGTCTATCAGGTCGTCTCCGACATAACAAACCTCTTCGTCCCTCAACCCGTGCTTCTCAATTATTTTCTCATAGACATCCAACTTTTGCTGCGCCCCCTGATATACGTCACTTATCCCCAGTTCTCTGGCCCTGTGCTCAACGGCCCGCGAGGTCCTCCCGCTTATGATCGCAGACTTAAGCCCGGCACGGTGCCAGTATGTTATCCCCGAACCGTCTCTTACGTGAAAGACCTTTTGTTCCTCCCCGCTGTCGCTGCAAAATATCCTGCCATCGGTAAGCACCCCGTCTACGTCGACAACCAGGAGCTTTATGTCTTTTAGTTCCACCTTTTCAGTATCCCACGTCCAAGAGGTCTTGGACGTCTACCAGACCTACCGGCACATCTTTATCGTCTACTACCGGAAGCTGGTCTATCTTGTATTCCCTAAGAACCCTGTAGACATCAGCGGCGAGGGAACCTGTCTTGGCAGTCCTCGGGTCTTTGGTCATTACCTCGTTTATTGGCCTGCTGAGGAAGTCTCGCCCCTTTTGCAGATATCTCCTGAGGTCTCCATCGGTGAAGAAGCCGCACAGCCGGCCGCTTGAATCTACGATACTGACCGCGCCCGGTCCACCCCTGGTATTTGTCATAATCTCAAGCGCCTTAATGACCGTGGTGGACTCAGAGGTGACGGGATTGCCTTCCCCTGCACGCATGACCATATCAACGGTCAGCAGCTTCTTGCCCAGTTCCCCCCCCGGGTGATATGCCGCGAAATCCTCTTTCTTTAAGTCCTTCTTCTTAAATACCGTAAGCGCCAGCGCATCGCCAATAGCAAGCATGGCCGTCGAGCTCGCACTCGGCGCCAGTCCCAGGTGGCATGGTTCCTCCACCTTCCCTATGCCCAACACCACGTCGCTGTGGAGCGCAAGGGTGGACTCTTTATCTCCCGTTATTGCAATGACCTTTGCGCCTATCTTCTTCACGTGGGGAAGCAGCAGCACGACCTCTGTCTGCCCGCTGTTAGAAAGCGCCAGCACCACGTCTTCCTTAACCACCCTGCCCAGGTCACCGTGCCGCGCCTCCACCGGATGGAGCCAATAGGACGGGGTTCCCGTCGAGGCGAGTGTTGCGGATATCTTTTGGCCCACTATACCGGCCTTGCCAATACCAGTCACCACCACACGTCCCCTGCAATTGAAGATAAGGTCTACTGCCTGTTGGAAACCGTCGTCTATCCCCCGGATGAGGTTCTGTACGGCCCGGGCCTCGAGCTCTAAGACCTCCTTTGCAAACGCGATGTCCTGACTGGACTCCTTCACAAAATCCTCCACGTAAACTATAAATTATATGCCTTAAGTAAATATTATTCAAGGACAAAGACCCCACATAAGACAGGCCATCTGCACGGGTTAAGGATTTCCACTATCATAAATACAACCGTGTCCATATCTCTAATTTTAAATGGCATTTTCGGCAATCTGATGATATAAGAAATAAATAGTTAAAGAAGCCTGTTCGTAGAAAAAACAGAAGTCGTTACTGTACTGGCACTAACGTGCCGGTCTGGCAAAATGAAAGACGGCCTTTGCGTCATCTGCGCCAGCCACACCAGCTATTATGAACGGAGCAACACACATAAATAAGGATGCCCGCCTCAAGAAGACAGAGAGGCTGGGAAAACGGAAGGACTTCGAAAGGGTTTTTGAGAGAAAGGTGTCGTTCCGCGGCACAAATCTTGTCGCCTACGTGCTTACAAACTCACTCGACTTCTCACGCCTGGGCATAGTTACAGGCAAAAAGGTCGGGGGCGCCGTGAAGCGTAACCGCATGAGACGTCTTATCAGAGAGTGCTTCAGGTTAAATAAGTCGCTGCTGGGGACCGGACTCGACGTCGTTATCATACCGGGCAAAAATTTCCCCACCACTTTCAAGGGAGCGGAGGAGGAATTCAAGAGATTCGTCCGCTGGTGCAATGCGAGGAGGGCCCGATGAGGTCTCTGACAATTGGCATCATCAGGATGTACCAGCGCTACATATCGCCTCTGAAGCAATCCAGCTGCCGCTACTTTCCCAGCTGTTCGGAATACATGATAGAGGCCGTAGAGAAGAAGGGGGTTATCGTGGGCGTTCCCAGGGGCATCTGGCGCATCCTGCGCTGCCACCCCCTCGGCGGCTCAGGCTACAACCCCGTAGATTAAAGGATAACAAACTTTCCCAGTAAGGCTCCTCTAACACGGAAACATACTGCCGGTGGGCGGGATTGTCGAATATAATAGGAACGGCACGTAAACAGATAAGTGTAAGGTGCATACCTCCTTTAAATTTTGCAAAAAACCGCCCGGGCTAGTCATCTTCCTTTTCCTTTGGGCCAAAGAAATCTAACGTAGACGCCTTGGGACTGGCTGCCGCCCCAGAGGTTGCAGCGCCGAGGCTTTTAAATGTACCCTCTGTGTCCGCCGTTTGATACTGTAGTGTATTACCTGCGGATATGCCTATCTTGGCACTATTGGCGTATGCGTCCTGGCCGGCGCCGAGGAAGGCAAAAGTCCAGTTACCAAGACCCTTTTTCTCCTCAATCTTCTTAAAAATCTGCTCTCTTGAGAACTCTTTGGACGAGTTTTCTTCACCGTCAGTCATAATGACAAATACCGTCTTGTCATACCCCTTGGTCTGCTCCGTCGTCTGTATCCCGTAACCTATCGCATCGTACAAAGGAGTCAGGCCTCTGGGCACATACGTCTCCAGTGTCAACGGCTTGACGTCATTAAGCGGTGCGGCCTTGTAGGGTATATCAAGGGCCAGATGCTCGTCGCCATACTTATCAAACAGAATCAGTGTAAACAAAAACTCGGCGTCCTTTGTCTTCTTCAAGGTCTCAATGTACTCGTTGAACCCGGAAATAACCTGCTCCCGGCAGGAGTCCATTGAACCTGTCCGGTCAAGGACCAGTGTGACTAACGTGGTCTGTCTGTCCGGCATATCGTGCCCTGCTGCCGGAACGGTAAAAACAAAGAGCACAAACAGTACTGCGGATAATAGGCGAATCATCTCTCTGCCTCCTTTAATTCCTAATTCCTAATTCTTAATTCTTAATACCATGGTAATATAAAATGGAGCGAGGTACTTAATGCGTGCGCTGAGTCCGCTTGTCCGGTTATGAACATGGCAGCCAAAAAAGGCCAGAGTGCCGGATTTTTTGTTCTTATTTTAAGCCTGCAACAAACTCTACTCATCACAACTCACCCAGATTGTCTGGAATATCAATATCACCCGGTGGCTGCTCCTTTTTCTCCTTTGAAACCGCGGGCTCTTGTCTATCTTGATGATAGGGGGCAGCTTCAGGCATTTTTTCTCTCTTCCCCAGAATTACTTGCATGTTTTTCATCCTGCCTTCACGGACGATTTTTACTTCCACTCTTGTTCCGGGAGCCAGAGCAGCCACCACTTGCGGCAAGTCAGCAGCGGTGGATATTTCCCTGCCGTTAAACTCTACTATCGAGTCCCCTCTTTTTATTCCCGCTTTTTCTGCCGCTGAACCTGTCATAACGTCAACTACTAAGGCCCCTCCCCTTATCAGTACCCCCAGGCTTCCACGTTGAACAAGTCCGATGCCTGCCCCTAACCCCCCGGTCTCCAGTTGGGCTTGCTTCTGCTTGGCGGGGTTTTTGTCGAGCACAACGTTATAGAGCTTACCCTGCCTGTTCAGTGAAATAGCTGCTTTACCTTTGCCCTTTATGGTTCTTGAAATGTTTACAAAGTTTTCCAGGGATTTTACGTCCTGTCCCTCTATGGAGACTATGACGTCTCCGGGCTGAATACCTGCCCGGGAGGCCGGGCTTCCGGGGGCTACTCCAGCGACCCTGGCGCCGGGAGTCATCTTTGAGCCCGCAACCTCAAGTCCGGAAAATAGTGTCTGGGCGTATGCAGGAAGCGAGTAAAGGTAAATACATACGAGTGGCAGGATCAGCAAAGTGAGGATAATTCTCTCTGTAGACTGCAATAATTTTATCATCTTTCTAATTATTTGATACAGAGGAATAACTTAGGGCACATGGGGGATTCAAATCCCTTGCCTCTTGAATGCCATAACTTATGGGAAGGATAGTTGTTTTCTTGTTTAGCGTCAAGTGGTTGATTCTATAAGGAGTTGTGGAGACCAGCCCTATCCATGCTTGCCCGGTTATGAACATGGCAGTCAAAAAAGGCCGGAGTGCCGGATTTTTATTCTT
>JAZGAY010000066.1:0-2633 GCA_036475985.1 Candidatus Brocadiales bacterium | reverse complement strand
AGGGCCTCCTCAAACCTGTAGGTGAAGACAAATGAGCCTGGAAGAGCCTGTCTTCTTACTGTTAATACCCCTTATGTACCTGATCCTTCGGGTGTTCAGATGGCACAGGTACGTGGGCTACCCAAGTCTGAGAAGACTGCCCAAGCTCTCCCTCGCTAAGACGGTAGCCATGAGACTACCGCGTACGTTGTGGCTCCTGGCCGTGATATTTGCAGTCATCGGACTGTGCCACCCGCTTTCGGACCTCCAGGAGACGGAGATAAATATCCAGGGCAGGGAGATGATAATGGCTATAGACACCTCTTTCAGCATGACGGGCCACGCCATGGAAGAGATAAAAGAGATAGTCACGGATTTTGTCAGAGGGAGGTCAAATGATCTTATCGGCCTAACCATATTTGGTACGGACGCGGCACTGGTCGTTCTGCCCACACGGGATTGCGCGTTGCTGGAGAATTCCATAAAGAGGCTACAGGCCTCTCAGGTGGGCTTTCAGACGGCCATTGGCGAAGGGCTTTTTACCTCCATCACAGCGCTCATAGAGGACGACATGGGCGATGGGTTTGAGATTAGAAAGCTGAGGCACAGCATCAACCGGAGACATCTTGGAGACTATGCCCTGAAGGTGGCACAGAAGCTGCGCACAAAGAAAAACAGAGTAATCATCCTCTTTACCGACGGAATATACAACATGGGCATAGACCCTGCGAGGTCGCTTAGACTGGCCTCACGGCTCGGCATAAAGGTTTACACAGTAGCGGTAGAACCCTCGGCAGAAACAGGTGTTGAACCGGAAATAGCCGCCAGGAGGATAGCAGACCTCAAAAAGGGCGTGGCATCTACCGGGGGGACGTATTTCGTGACGAGCGGCGAAGCAGTAACAGGACCGCATTTTAGTAAAGAAAACTATGAGATGGTGGCCACATTTTACCAGTAAATTGACTCAATTGAGAGGGACAAGGTATTTCTGGAAAAAGTTACCAGCAAAAAAGACCTCTACTTCTACCCCGCGCTCTTTGGACTTGTCTCTGTTCTCGGAATGGTTGCCGTGGAAAATACCTGGATAAGGATACCTTGAGGTGTGGAGAAAATGAATAGGACGAGTATCATAAAAGGGTTTGTCGTTCTCTTGTCCGTTTGCCTTATATTCTACGGGCTGGGGGTTCGTAAGCGCTGCCTGCTGACGGTAAAGGCCAACGAAGACATCCTGATGAGCAAATACAACAGCGCCTTCGAAAGTCTGGAGAAGATAAGGAATTCCACGTTAAACGGTTTCCTCAAATTATTGGGCAAGGACGACCTTGTGCTCGAATACAACACGGGGGTAGTACTCACCCTGATGGAAGAGAAACGGGAGGCCGCCGTACGGTTCAAAAAGGCCTCTACGACGAGAGATCCGGGGCTCAAGGCAAGGTCTCTTTATAATGAGGGCAACCTGCTTGCCGACAATCTCGACTTTGTCAACGCGGCCCAGAGCTACGTAAAGGTCCTTCAGCTAAACCCTAACGACTTTCAGGCAAAGAAGAACCTGGAAAGGATGCGCCTGGGCGAACTGCAATTCTCCACCATGTTCAGCCCGGACAAAGAGGAGAAGGAAGAGAGAGTCAAGGCCCTTAAGCTGTTGCCCTGGGGCAACAAGTACAAATACAGCGGCGGCCCAAGAGTGAGGTGGTAAATGCTTGTCTTCGACAATGAAGCCTGTCTGTGGCCCGTGGGCCTGACCTGTTTCTTCATCTTCCTGCTCTATATGTATTCCTACCTGAGGAAGAGAAGGTGGGTTAGAGACTTCGGCGACATAGGGCTTATCGCTGCTGAAAGCCGCGTCCCACGGGCGTTTAGAGACGTCCTTCGGGGTTTATTTATCAGCCTTGCAGTCGCCGGATTGGCCCTGTTACTGTTAGGCCCCAAGTGGCTGGCCATTGAGGAAGAATTCGAGCAGGAGGGAATGGAAATCGTCTTTGCCCTGGACGTCTCTCTGAGCATGCTCGCAGACGACGTTAAACCAAACAGGTTCCAGAGGGCAAAGACGGAAATAGAAAACCTGGCACACGGACTTCACAACGACCATATCGGAATCGTTGTCTTTGCCGGCAAGGCCTTTTCACTCTTACCCTATCTGACACAGGACTACGAGTTCATCTTCCTTAGAATGCTGGACCTTATAACAGAAAATTACACAAGGGTCGTGCCTTATGGAACCAATATCGGCAATGCCCTCCTCATATCCATGGACGTCTTCAGCGATAGGCCCAACGAAAAGGTATTGATACTACTGACAGACGGAGAGGAGCAGATAGCCGTACGGAGCCAGGTCGCCGAGGCCGCGAGATTATTACTTGAAAAGAAACACATTTCCCTATATATGATTGGTATGGGAGACCCGAATCAGGCATCCCACATCCCGAAAAAGGACAAGTATGGCGTAACCGTGGGCTATGAAAGGGACCAGGATGACAAGATTATCTGGACACGGCCCAACCCGGATTTTCTGAAGGAAATTGTCCGTATTACAGGTGGTACCTACGTTCATGATGCCACAGGAGAGGAGTTGGAAAACATCTTCAAGGCCGCCATTGAAAAGCACAGGAAAATTGTAGGGATAAGGACAAAGAACATATTGGTAGACGTATCCC
>JAZGAY010000065.1:0-3812 GCA_036475985.1 Candidatus Brocadiales bacterium | reverse complement strand
AAACCCTATGGGAGATTATCGGCTGTATCGTGGGGGACGGCCGGAAAGGCGCCTGCGGGATAGACATTACCAGTCAATTCCTCCCCGAATCAGAAGCAGACCTCCACGTGCCCCAGAGCGTAAACGCCGCCTTCCTGATTGCCCTGTGCGGCAGCAACCATTCCGACTATGAAACGGCGATGGAATACCTTGAGGAGATGGAAGAAAACCCCCTCTGCAGTCACATAGCCTCGTTTTATAGAGAACGACTGTCCCTGTTAACAGACGAGTTCAGAGACTTCTACACAAGGGGCGGTGGCGCAGATGCGGCAGAAATGGTGCGGATGATAAAGGACAGCAAAAAACCCTCGCCCGAAACGCTCCAGGAAGGTCTCTGGAAGCTGTTTAACCCTGAGGCGGTAGGCATCTTAAAGAATAAAGAAGCACGGACAAGGTTACTGAGGGAGAAACGCAAGATACACGTCAAACGGTTGAATCCCGCACCCATTAAGGACGTGCCGGATGAGGTCTTGTTTACCGCAAACGCGCTTCTAACGGTGCCTCCACCGGGAACGGGTTTTCAAGAACTTGACATAAGGCCAAACCTGAGGGCTGTCCTGGAGAAGGCCGTGTTGGAAGGGCAGCATTTCTGGTACGACCATCCGGTACAGATAGGGGTTGAAGCCGAAAGGAACGAAATCCTCTACGGGCTAAAAAACCTATCGGAGGCCCTTCTCTACGAGAAAAACCTGGGAAACGTAAAAGGGGATAAAGAACTTGCATGTGTGCTGTCGACCTCGGTTACCCATGAGGGCCTGCACCCAATAGTAAAGGAATACATTGAGGAGGAATTACAGAAGACCCACGACCTGCCGGGACTCAAGGTCTTTCTGTTCACGGAGGCGGATACGGGAAGGCTGATTCACCAGATACTGCTCCCGGCCGCACACAAGTACCTCCCCGGGGTAAAGGACGCGGCCATTTTACTGAGGGAGGTGGTGGGCGTTGACGGCAGATACGGACGTCACTACAGCTTCCTTAAGGCGGTAGCCGCCTTCTGGCACGTCCTTATAGACCCAAATATCAGGGCCACGTTTAAGATAGACCTGGACCAGGTCTTTCCGCAGGAGAACCTCCTTAAAGAGACGGGAAAGACGGCATTCCAACACCTCATGACACCTCTGTGGGGCGCAGAGGGTACGGACGCAGGGGGCCGTCCCGTCCATTTGGGGCTGATAGCCGGCGCACTTGTAAACGACAGAGACCTGCCGAACTCCATCTTTACGCCCGACGTAAAATACCCGTCACCCCCCTTTAAGGGCGAAGATACGGTCTTCTGCAGCAGGCTCCCGCAGGCCCTCTCCACGGCGGCCGAGATGATGACCAGATACAGACACTCCGGTGAAGATGCTGATGCGGGGGGTGACGGCACCAGCTCCTGCATACACAGGATACACGTGACGGGGGGGACAAACGGCATCCTTATAGACGCGTTACGGAAATACCGTCCCTTTACCCCGGTATTCGTGGGCAGGGCAGAGGACCAGGCCTACCTCCTCTCCGTCCTGTTCCCACAGGGACAGGAGCCCGCGCTCCGCTATGCGCATAAAGACGGGTTGTTTATGAGACACGATAAGGAGTCGTTTGCCGGGGAGGCCATACGCGCCGCCGCCACAGGTAAACTTGTGGGCGACTATCAACGGATCCTGCTGTTCTCCCACTATGCACGGTCGCTGCCATGGGGTCTGGAGCGCATCAAGGAAAAAATCGACCCCTTTACCGGCAGCTTTGTAAGCCACCTGCCCATGACCATTGTATATCTCCGCCTCGCACTCAAAGCCGCCAGCTTCTTCGCCTCGGGCAGCGAAGGGGACGCGCACAAGGGACTTGAAATCATGGAACTCGGCTCCCGGAGGCTAAGCGCCACCCTGCACGAGCTCTCAGGCGGTGATGGAAAAAGTGTGGGCGAAAAATACAAGAGGGAAAAGACTGCATGGGACCTGTATTACGACATACTTGACCATATTGAGGCAGGCATCAAATCCAACGACCCCTTCGCCCTCGATCTCAGAGAGAAGGCGCAACGGCTCATCGACGGCACACGGATAACAATTCGTTGAACGTGCAGGCAATACTGGCCAGACAGGAAGATTTGTTTGTGACCGCCGTTTGGTGTGTTTACCTGACAACTACACGACGGTAGAACAAAATTGTTTGTTACATCCCCGTCGCAAGTTTTTCTGAGGCATTTCTTATGGTGTCAGCCCCTGAGATCACTGGCTGCCCAGGAACGTTCCAAATCTGTTGCTGTGAGATCTTCTTTCATTACTTCTGCAACTTCTCCAGAACTCAGTTCCGCCAGCGTTCCAACAGGCAAGGCACTCAACATCTGCGCTAAGGCGCCTACAATCTCTGGGTCAAAGGCGCCTGTCCAATTTTCCACCCCTGTTTTTTCTGCCTCAGAAACGGGTACGCCCTGACGGGAGGGCTGGTTGCTGCTTAGAGATTCGACTATATCAGCAAGCCCTACAATCTTTGCATATTTATGAATTTTATTACCCTTGATGCCGGAAGGATATCCAGACCCATCTTCCCTTTCGTGATGCTGCAAGGCTGTCTGGATATATGGCTTCGGCAAGCCCAGTTTCTTTAAGGCCTTTGCCCCGTACTTGGGGTGCTTTTTAAGATGTTTATATGCCTTCTTGTCCAGTCCCCCTTTGAAATCTGTGATGGGCTTCAGCTTAAATAGCCCTATATCGTGAAATAATGCGGCAACGCCCAGCTCCATCAACTCATGCTTGTTGTACCCCAGTTTGGCTCCAATCGTCATGGCAATAACAGATACATTTGCAAAATGGGATGCAAGAAGTTCTCCACGGTCGATGTCAGTCTTCTTGGCTTCTGTTGATAATACGAATAGCTCTTGACCTCCCAAGAGGACTTTATCCGACAGTTCAAATATCTCCCACTCTAAATCTTCGACATCTATTGGATTCTTCTCTTTAATATCGTATATAATTCCTCTCGCCCATTCGACAGCATTATAGTATAGATAGAAAACTTCTCCTTTCTCACGTTCCAACTCTTTAGGGATGTCGGTGGTAGCAGTCCTTTCGCCCCGTTTTTCTGAATCTATCACGAGTGGTCCGTTTTTCAATATCCCTTGCGTCGCATCAGCAACGCCCACCTCTGGTTGTGATGGAGGTTCTTCCTGCATCTTTGAGGGGAGTCCTTCTTCGCTCTCTGATGGAGGTTCTTCTTGCATCTTTGAGGGGGGCTCTTCTTTACTCATTGAATGAAGCCTTTGCAACGTCTCTTGCATCGCATTAGCAAAACTTAACTCTGGTTGTGATGGAGATGTTTTTTCTTGCTCCTTTGAGTGGGGTTCTTCTCCACTCTTTGAAGGAGGTTCTTCCGGCACCTCTTGCGCCGCATCAGCAATGCTTACCTCTGGTTGTGATGGAGGTTCTTCCTGCATCTTTGGGGAGGGCTGTTCTTTACTCTCTGAGGGGGGTTTCTTTGACATCTCTCGCATCGCATCAGCAATGCTTACCCATGGTTGTGATGGAGGTTTTTCCTGCATCTTTTGGGAGGGCTGTTCTTCACTCTTTGAGGAGGGCTCTCCTTTACTCTTTGAAGGAGGTCCTTCTAGTAGTCCCCTTAAAAAGCCTCTAGCCTTGTCCATCCTATCCATATGTGAAGTAGGTCCTTCTCGAATCTTTGAAGACTGCTATTTTACAGGCTATATGGACAATTTCCCCACTGGCATAACACAGCAAAAATATACTCTTTTTATCCACACCCGTCAATAAAAAGGCTTACTTTAATACCCC
>JAZGAY010000064.1:0-6200 GCA_036475985.1 Candidatus Brocadiales bacterium | reverse complement strand
ATAACGTCCGCAGCGGTCTTGCTGTCCAGGTTCCCGGTAGGCTCGTCGGCCAGGATTATTGAGGGGTTGTTTATAATGGCCCGCGCGATGGCAACACGCTGCTGCTCTCCGCCCGAGAGCCGGTTGGGCGTGTAGCGTTCCCTGCCCCTCAGACCGACGGAGTGCAGTACCTCTTCGGCCTTTTTTATTCTCGCCCTGTGGGAGACGCCCTTATACAGCAGCGGCAGTTCCACGTTTCCCAGCGCCGTGACCCTCGGCAGCAGATTAAAACTCTGAAACACAAAGCCTATCTTTCCGTTTCTTATGTCCGCAAGCTCGTCCCGTCCAAGCCCTGAGACCTCCCGCCCTTCCAGCAGATACACACCGCTGGTCGGGCCGTCGAGGCACCCCACGATGTTCATGAACGTGGACTTCCCCGCGCCGGAGGGGCCCATGGCGGCCAGAAATTCTCCCCGCCCAATCCGCAGAGATACCCCGCGAAGGGCGTGGACCTCCACCTCCCCCATGTGATATACCTTTGTCAGGTCTTTTAGAACTATTATGTCCCCGGCCTTCACTACAACAGTCTCCTCCTGGGTCTCCTGAAGGACTTGGACTTCGACGCCAGTCCGACGGCCACAAGTTCACCGGCCCTCAGGCCCCCCTTGACGAACTCCGTAAAGCCGTCGTCAGATATTCCGGTCACCACCGGCACGGACCTCAGCTTCCGGCCTTTGACCAACACATAAACAACCCGTTCTCCCGGGCCCCTTCGGCCGTTCCCGGCCCCCGTATCCGTAGAACCTCCCTTGTCGCCGTTTTCCGGTTGTGGCGGCCTGAAGCGCAGCGCGGCGTTGGGAATCTTTATGACATTCTTCGCCTCTGCAACAATAATAGTGGCATTCGCCGTCATACCGGGCCTTAACTTTAAATCGCCGTTGTCCACACCGATAACAACGTCATACGTCACCACGTTCTGCGTTATCTTGGGAGAACTCCTGATGCCCACAACCTCGGCACCGAAGGTCTGGTTCGGGTAGGCGTTTACGTAGAACGTGGCGGGCTGGCCCAGGGCTATGCGGCCCACATCGGCCTCGTTAACGTCCAGGTGGGCCTCCATCTCTTTCAAGTCGTGGGCTATGGTGAAGAGTATGGGCGTCTGCATCCTCGCCGAGACGGTCTGTCCCACATCAACCTCTCTTGTAAGCACCATCCCGTCCACGGGCGAGTAAATATCCGTATGACTCAAATCAAGCTCGGTGCTTTCGAGCGCGGCCCTCGCCTGCTCCCGCTCGGCTGTAGAGAGCTCGTACCGTGCCTCTGTCACATCGAGCTCGGCCAGCGCCGTCTCGTAACCGGTAAGGGTCGCATCCCTGTCCTCCTCGTTTATCACTCCTTCCTTGAACAGGGTCTCAAAGCGGCCGTATGTCCTTCTTGTGGCCTTCACCTGAACATCGGCCTTCATCACCTCCGCCTTTGCGCCTGTGACCTTCGCCTCCGCCATCTTGAGGTTGGCCTCCGCCTCCTTTACCCTGCTTATGAACGGGGCCGCCCCTATCTTGGCTATAAGCTGGCCCTTGGTGACCTCTGAATCCGCGTCGGCGTAAAGGTCTTTTATGGTGCCGGAGACCTCACTGCCCACCTGCACGGCAAGAAGGGGATGGAGCGTACCGCTGGCCATGACAATTGAGGTAATATCGCCCCTCTCAAGTATCGCGGTACGATACTCTACAGATTCCCCCCTAAAGGCGAGGATACCCAGCGTACTGCCGGTGGCAACGACGGGGATTGCAATCGCCAGGACGATAATCCACTTCTTCTTCATCAATTTGTCTAAGCCTCTGACCATGAAAGATATACGTGGAACCAATCCTGCTTCCTAATATATTTTACATTCTACCGCCTAATCTTTAAAGTAGTAGAAGAAAATAGGTAACGAAAGTTTGTGTTATTGCCGGACTTAGGTAGCACGACGTATGGAGGCGGAGCTGCTTTACCCGCCTCGTTCGAAGGGGCAAAAAGAAACGTTAAGAACTGCCTCGCCCTCTTTCAGATACACCCTGCTTCGCGCGCTATAATTCGGCTTGATTGTGCTTTTTTGGTGTGCGATAATACCACATCTTAATCATCTCACGCATTCGAGATATGGCGATGAAGACCGACACAAACAGCACAATAGAGAACTTTAAAAAGTACGTTATCCCAAACTACATACGAAACCCGGTGGTACTGACACGGGGCAAGGGCGTGTATCTCTGGGACAGTGAGGGTAAGAGGTATCTGGACCTCTTCTCCGGCTGGGCAGTGAGCAGTCTGGGCCATTGTCACCCGGGGGTCTCGAACGCCATCATCAGGCAGGCGAAGCTACTGGTCCACGCCCCCAACATATTTTACACCGAGGCCCAGGGGAGACTCGCCAGGCTCATATCGAGCAAGTCCTTCGGGGGGCAGTGTTTCTTCTGTAACAGCGGCGCCGAGGCCAACGAGGCCGCCATTAAGCTTGCGCGGATTCACTACAGCCCGCAGGAACGGTATAAGATAATCACCATGCACGGCTCGTTTCACGGGCGCACCATGGCCACACTCTCTGCGACCGCCCAGCCCAAGTATCACAAGGGTTTTTCGCCCCTGCTTGAGGGTTTTACGTTTGTGCCCTTTGACGACCTGGATGCGGTGGAACGGGCCATCGACGACAAGACCTGTGCGGTGATGCTGGAACCCATACAGGGAGAGGGCGGGATAAACATAGCGTCCCAGGACTATCTCAAGGGCCTGAGGCGCCTCTGCGACGAGCGCAGGCTGCTCCTCATACTGGACGAGGTTCAGTGCGGTATGGGACGGACGGGTAAGTATTTTGCCCATCACCACTACGGGATAACCCCCGACATTATGACGCTCGCAAAATCTCTGGGTAACGGCACGGCCGTCGGGGCCATGGTGGCGAGGGCCGACCTTGCAAACAGCCTGGTGCCCGGAAGCCATGCCTCCACCTTCGGCGGCAACCCCCTGGCCTGTGCCGCGGGTATAGCCGTATTTGAGACGATTGAAAAGGAAGGGCTCCTCGATAACGCCGCAGAGATGGGAGACTATTCCATGAAAGAGCTCAACTCCCTTGCAAAAAGGTTCCCAGACCTGATAAGAGAGGTGAGGGGAGTCGGCCTCATGATAGGTGTCGAGCTCACCAAAGAGGGCCAGACCCTGGTCAAAAGGTGTATGGAAAAGGGCCTCCTCCTCAACTGCACACGCGAAAACGTTATCAGGTTTATGCCGCCGCTCAACATAAAGAAAAAACAGATAGACGAGGGAATGGCCATCCTGGAATCTGTCCTTGAAGAATATAAATAGCCTATTGTGAAGGAACACGGTCAGACATGCCACCGAAACATCTTCTCACTATAACCGACCTCTCCGGCGGTGACATAGACAAGATCTTCTCTATGGCAAGGGAGCTTAAATCCGCCCGGGCGAAGACGGGCAAATCCCTTGAGGCAAAGACCCTGGCGCTGGTGTTTGAAAAGAGTTCGCTCAGGACGCGGGTATCCTTCGATGTGGCCATGCGGCAGTTAGGGGGCGGCACTACCTATCTGAGCCGTCAAGATATAGACCTTGGACAGCGGGAATCCGTCAGGGACGTTGCGACAACCCTTTCAAGATACGTCGACGCGATAGCGGTCAGGACTTTTAGCCACGAAACCGTGGTGAAACTGGCAGAAAGCTCCACCGTGCCGGTAATCAACGCCCTCTCCGACAGCTACCATCCCTGTCAGGCGCTGACGGACCTCTATACCATCCTGGAAAGGCGCGGGAGGCTCAGGGGCATGAAGGTATCCTTTGTCGGTGACGGCAACAACGTGGCCCGCTCGCTTACGCTTCTGTGCGCAAGGCTGGGCGTTACCTTCCACATCGCATCACCAAAGGGCTATGAGCTGGACGGGGAATTCGTCGGCAGGGTAAAAACGCTCGGGGAAGGAAACTCCCTGGTGATGGCCACCAATCCGGGGGAAGCGGTCAAGGGTGCCGACGTCGTCTACACGGACACATGGGTGAGCATGGGTCAGGAGGCGGAGGCCGAAAAGAGGCGGAGGGATTTTCAGGGCTATCGTGTTGATGCAGCCATGGTGGCGCTGGCGAAGAAGGACGCGCTTGTGATGCATTGCCTGCCCGCCCACCGGGGTGAAGAGATAACCGATGAGGTGTTGGACGGGCCCAATTCTGTCGTATACGACCAGGCCGAAAATCGCTTGCACGTGCAGAAGGCGATATTGAAACTGCTTCTTGCACCCCATGCGTGAATTTGCGGCCAGAATTTTTTTTGTCTTCTAACGGACATGTATTTTTAGAGGAACGTGTGATATGAGAGCAGATGGCAGGAAACCCGACGAACTCAGACCGATCGTGATACACAGGGGTTACACGAAGTACGCCGCAGGTTCCGTGCTGATAGAGGCGGGAAACACAAGGGTAATCTGCACCGCCAGCGTGGAAGAGGGTGTACCGCGCCATCGCCTGGGCTCGGGACACGGCTGGATAACGGCGGAATACTCGCTGCTCCCAGGTTCCACCCTTACGCGCACCCCCAGGGAATCGAGCCGCGGCCGCGTCAACGGACGCACGCAGGAGATACAACGCCTTATCGGCAGGTGCATGAGGGCCGTGGCCGATATGACGAAACTTGGCGAGAGGACTATATGGCTTGACTGTGACGTCATCCAGGCAGACGGAGGCACCCGCACCGCCGCCATAACGGGCACGTACGTGGCCCTGGTGGACGCCCTTAACAGCATGAAACTGAAGAAACAGATAGCCGTGCTCCCGCTAAACGACACGGTTGCCGCCGTAAGCGTTGGAGTCGTAGGCGGCCAGGTGCTGCTGGACCTCGACTATAGCGAAGACGTGGGTGCACAGGTCGACATGAACGTGGTCATGACCGGCAGCGGAGAGTTTATCGAGATACAGGGTACGGGAGAAGAGCATACGTTTAGCAACGAACAACTGACGGGGATGCTCGATCTGGCCGGGAGGGGCATCACCGAACTCACCAGACTGCAAAAAGAAGCACTGGACAGTATAGAAACAGCTTCGGCCTGTTAGCCGCCGAAGCCACCTCAGACCCGTTGAAAGATTTAGTGCACCAGATCCTTATCGGCACAACCAATCCGGATAAACTGACGGAGGTCCGTGAGATCCTCCGTGACCTGCCCGTAAAACTCATTAGTCCCGATAAGATTCCCGCATTGCCGGACGTTATTGAGGACGGCCGGACCTTTGGCGAGAACGCCGTCAAGAAGGCCGTCGAGTGGGCGAAGGCGACGGGGTACTGGACTATGGCAGACGACTCGGGGCTTGAGGTGGATGCGCTGGGTGGCGAGCCCGGCGTGCGGTCTGCCCGCTATGCGGGAGAAGACGCCAGCTACGAGGACAACAACCTGAAACTGCTCAAGGCGCTTGAGGGAGTGCCGGCCGGGCGCCGCACCGCACGCTTCCGGTGTGCCGTTGCGCTGGCCAGGCCGGAGGGTTTTTTGTTTGTGGTGGAAGGAGAGTGTGACGGACTCGTCACTGAAGAACCGAGGGGTCGTCACGGGTTTGGATACGACCCGGTCTTCTACGTGCCCGAGTACGCAAAGACCTTTGCCGAACTCGGCCCTGAGATAAAGAACCGGATAAGCCACCGCACCCGCGCGCTCAGGAAGTTTAGAGGGAAGCTTATGACATTTGTGCAATAACATACTCCCTTGAGGAGTCTTGCAACCCCTCGACCGGCCCGGCCCAAGTTGACTTCAATTCCTGTTTGTGTTAGGCTTTAATGTTTTATAAGACAGTACCTTGAGACTACTGCCTTTAATAACCCATGAATACAAAGCGTATAAGGAATTTCTGCATAATCGCCCACATCGACCACGGCAAGAGTACCCTGGCCGACAGGCTGCTTGAGTACACAAGGACCCTGAGCTCAAGGGAGCTGAAGGAACAGGTACTTGACAACATGGACCTGGAACGGGAGAGGGGCATAACCATCAAGGCCAGCGCCGTCACACTTACATACACGAAAGACGGTGAGGAGTACCTGTTGAACTTCATAGACACGCCGGGGCACGTGGACTTTAGCTACGAGGTGAGCCGAAGTCTTGCGGCCTGCGAGGGTGCCCTGCTGCTGGCAGACGCCTCTCAGGGTGTAGAGGCGCAGACCGTGGCCAACGCCTTCCTGGCACTGGAGCATGACC
>JAZGAY010000063.1:0-8310 GCA_036475985.1 Candidatus Brocadiales bacterium | reverse complement strand
GTCCTTAACGGGCTCTCCGAGTTCTGGTTCGGGAAACTCGCCCGCATAACCCCGTCACACTTTATCACGTCTGATCTAAAGAAAATGGGCGAGGGCGTGACGCCCTTCGGGAGCCTTATCGGCAGCGGCATTAGAGACGCCCTTCAGGGCAGGAGCATGCTGGTAAAAAAGACGCGGCCCCTTCCGGTCGAGTGTGTTGTCAGGGGTTACCTCGCGGGCTCCGGCTACAAGGAATATAAGGAGACGGGCCGCATACAGGACATTAAACTCCCCGCCGGGCTCAGACAATCGGAAAAACTGTCAGAACCCATCTTCACCCCCGCCACCAAGGCCGAGAGCGGACACGACGAGAATATCCCCATATCTCGAATGAAAGATATAGTCGGCGGCGACGTGGCCAGCGAGGCCATCGATAAAAGCATGGCCATCTTTGCCGAGGCAAGCCGGTACGCCCTTGAGAGGGGCATCATCATAGCCGACGCCAAATTTGAGTGGGGTTTCCTGGGCGACGAGCTTATTCTGATTGACGAGGTCTTTACGCCCGATTCCTCCCGCTTCTGGCCCGTTGGAGACTACAGCCCCGGCCGGGCCCAGCCATCGTATGATAAACAATATGTAAGGGATTTTCTGGAATCAACCGGCTGGGACAAGACCCCTCCGGCGCCCGCATTGCCCGACGAGGTAGTGGAAAAGACCACCGGGAAATATCTAGAGGCCTACCGCACCCTCACCGGCAAACCCCTGGTGTAATCTTTCTTTCCAGGTAGACAACGACTTTACGGTCGTTGTCTTACCGGTCTGTCAACGAAGTAAAACTTCGTTGTCTACCTTCCCAAGACATTCCCTCCCCCTTGAGGGAGGAGGCCGGGTGGGGGTGAATTTATTGTGGGGTACGCCCCAACGCACCGTGTTTTTGTAGGGGCAACCCTCGCGGTTGCCCGAGACAATTGGGCAGGCGCAAGACCTGCCCCTACGGCATACGTTTGTTATATAGGGTGCGTCCAGGACGCACCCTGGCATTACGGGTTATACAATCTCACCACCTGTAAATAAATAAAAATCTTGCCCTTAGTAAAAGGGTGGATTAGAATGCTTTTAGAAGCAAAGGCCTGATGTTTAACCGATAATTGTGGGAGAACTTATGACAAGAAGTTCTGCCGGATGTCTGTGCCTTCTCTTGACGATGACCCTCCTGGTATGCCCCGTTTTTTTGACCGCGCAGGAGGAATCTGCACAGGAGGAATCCGCACAGGGGGGGGAAATCTTTGTCATCGAGCTAAAGGGCATGATTGACGGCGGGTTGTTAAGCTCCGTCGAGCGCCGGACGAAGATCGCCCTCGACCAGGACCCCTCGCTTATAATCTACAAAATAGACACATACGGCGGGCGGCTTGAACCTGCCTTTGAGATATCCGAACATATAGCGGACGTCCCCGAAGAGACGAAGACCGTGGCGTACATACCCAAGAAGGCCATCTCCGCGGGCGCGCTTATCGCCGTGTCCTGCAACGAAATAGCGATGGGCCCTCACGCCGAACTCGGCGACTGCGAGCCCATCATCCCCTCCGCCGAGGGCGGCTACAAGACGGTGGGCGAGAAGATACAGACCGTGCTGCGTACAAAGTTCCGCAAGTTCGCCGTGAAGAACGGCTACCCCGTGAAACTGGCCGAGGCCATGGTCACGAGCGAGATGGAGGTCTACAGGATAGTCACCGCGGACTCGCCCGAGGGCCGCTTCGTCACCGCCAGGGAATTGAAGGAGATGACCGAAGAGGAAACGGCGGCAATAAAGTCCAAGAAACTTATCGTAGAGAAGGGTAGATTGCTGACCATGCATTCCGGCGAGGCCATGGAGTACGGCTTTGCAAAATATATAGTAAAGGACCGCGCGGAACTCTTTGAGCGCTACGGCGTGCAGGAGGAGCTGGCGGCAACGCTT
Organism: Candidatus Brocadiales bacterium; assembly: GCA_036475985.1. Lineage (GTDB taxonomy): Bacteria > Planctomycetota > Brocadiia > Brocadiales > Bathyanammoxibiaceae > Bathyanammoxibius. Next base: position 6,371 of record JAZGAY010000063.1, on the reverse strand, counting down.
GAGGTCACCTGGTCCGAGGATATGGTCCGGCTCCTCGACAGCATCGCCCCCCTGCTCCTTGGCGTGGGGCTTGTGGCCATATGGATGGAGCTGAAGACGCCGGGCTTGGGGCTGCCGGGCATAATCGGCGTCCTGTGCTTCGCCACCGTGTTCCTGAGCAAGTACATGGTGGGGCTTGCAGAGGTGCCGGAAATGATTATATTTATTATGGGCATCCTGCTCCTTGGCGTCGAGGTAATCGTACTCCCCGGGTTCGGGCTTTTTGGCCTGGCGGGTATCATGCTTATGATGTTCGGGCTGGTGCTCGGGTTTCAGGACTTTCTTGTGCCACAGACCCCGTATGATTACGAGGTGCTGGAGACGAACCTGCTCCAGATATTTGCCAGTATGATAGGGAGTATTGTAGTCATGGCGATACTGATAAGGTATCTGCCCGGCATGCCGCTTTTCGGGCGGCTGGTCTTGACGGCAGCGGAGGATACGGCGCTGGGCTACGAGACGGTCCCCGTCGCCTCGCGTGAGGATTTAATCGGCAAGAAGGGCCATGCCATCAGTACGCTCAGGCCCGCGGGCAGGGCGGACATAGGCGGCCAGGTCCTGGACGTGGTCACGCAGGGAGAGTTCGTCGAGGCCGACCAGATGATAGAGGTGGTCGATATTCATGGCAACAGGGTGGTGGTGAGGCCGATATGAGCGAGAACGAATTAATTCTTTTGTTTATAGTGGGCCTTGCGGCCGTATTTGCGGAAATACTCATTCCTGGTATGATAGTGGGCATCTGCGGGGCCAGCGGCATGGTGGCGAGCATGTACTTGGCCTATCAGATGGGCGCTACAAACCTGGGCCACACCATGGTAGCGGTCAGCGTGGTCTCCGTGCCGGTGTTTGTTATACTCTGGTACAGGCTGGCCTCGAAGACGTTTGCCGTGACCGCCACCGAGGAGGGGTTCGTCCCGCCCGGCGAGTTTGATAAACTCATGGGGCAGGAGGGTGTTGCGTTCTCCGACCTTCACCCCACCGGCATCGCCAGTATCAACGGCAGGAGGGTAGACGTCGTCACCCGTGGCGAGATGATTGTAAAGAATACAAGGTTTAAGGTAATAGAGGTCCATGGAAACAGGGTTGTCGTAAAATCAATTTAACCGGCGCCCGCACCGCAGTTCGGGTGACGAGGTCAACTGGAAGGAAAGCCGGTAGGAAGGTAAAACGATGGAACAATTGCCTTTTGTGCTACCAAAACAAGTTGCAGTGATAGGGGTGTTGTTCGGGGGGTTAATACTCCTCATGCTGCTCCTTATGCTGTTCAAGTACGGATGGCTGTACATACAGGCCCTTGCGTCGGGCGCGCCGGTATCGCTCATACAGCTGGTCGGCATGACGTTGAGGAGGGTGAGGGCGCGGGTGGTGGTGGAATCGAGGATAATGGCCAAGAAGGCCGGTATCGAGATAGACACGCCGCACCTTGAGGCCCACTACCTGGCCGGGGGCAACGTGATTAACGTAGTATGCTCGCTCATAGCCGCCAATAAGGCCAATATAGACCTCACGTTCCAGCAGGCGTGCGCCATCGACCTTGCGGGCCGCGACGTGCTTGAGGCGGTAAAGACCAGCGTCAACCCCAGGGTCATCGACTGTCCCGACCCCAGAAGGGGTCGTCAGACCATAGACGCCGTGGCCAAGGACGGTATCCAGCTCAAGGTCAAGGCCCGTATCACGGTCAGAGCCAACATGTCGCGCCTGGTGGGCGGCGCCACCGAAGAGACGGTTATCGCGCGCTGCGGAGAGGGCATCGTATCCACCATAGGCTCGGCGGAATCACACAAAAGAGTACTTGAGAACCCCGACCTCATCTCAAAGTCGGTGCTCGAGAAGGGGCTCGATGCCGGGACGGCGTTTGAGATACTTTCCATCGACATTGCCGACGTAGATGTCGGAGTGAACATAGGTGCGAAGCTCCAGGGCGACCAGGCCGAGGCCGACAAGCGCGTTGCGCAGGCCGAGGCCGAGAAGCGCAGGGCCATGGCCGTGGCGCGCGAGCAGGAGATGGTGGCCCTTGTCTCAGAAAACCGCGCCAAGGTGGTACTGGCCGAGGCCGAGGTGCCCAAGGCCATCTCACAGGCCTTCAGGGATGGTAATCTGGGGGTTATGGACTACTATCAACTCAAAAATATTCAGGCCGACACCGGCATGAGGAAGTCTATCTCGAAATCCGGCGACGAGTCGGAAGGCGTTTCTAACACCTAAGGAGGGGTTGAGATGGGCGGCGGAGACCTGACTGTATGGGCCGTACTCTTCCTGCTACTCTTCGGCGGGAGCCTGATAAAGGCCATCATCAAGTGGCGGGCGCATAAGAGGGAAGAGGCCCAGAAACCCGTAACCGAGAGGGGGCAGTACACCTTCTGGGAGGAGCTTAAGAAGTCCTTCGAGGACATGATGGCTCAGCGGGAGCAGCCGGAGATAGTCATCGAGGAGGAAGAAGAAGAGCCTTACCTCGAACGGCCGAAGCGCATCAAGGTCCGGGTGACGGCGCCTCCCACCGGACTGGCGGCGGAGGCCGAACAACCTACAGAAGATGAGAGAAGGGTTAAGCTGACAGCCTATGCGAAGCCGCCGCCGGGAAAAAGGCACAGGAAGCTGAAGTTGTCGGAAATCCTCCCCAAGAACGAGCTTCAGAGGGCCGTAGTCATGAGCGAGATACTGGGACCCCCCAGGGCAAAGAGACGCACGCACAGGCTCTTTTAAGGCCCTTTGACACCAAAACCCTGAGATAGAAATTTTTCTCTACAATACAGCCTTTGCGTAGGGACATGTTTTTTAAACTTATCCGCAATCTCACCTGTGCCAGAGTGGTGGAACTGGCAGACGCGCTGGACTCAAAATCCAGTGGGCGCAAGCCCGTGTGGGTTCGACTCCCACCTCTGGCACCAACTTAATTCCCCTTTTCAATAATCCTGTCCTTTGATAACCTTAAACACCTCCGGGTTGACGACGTTCTTGGGTCTTTCGCCTCTGAGGGCGGCGAGGAGGTCTTTGGCGGCCATTACGGCCATGTCGCGGCGGGTCTCTACGGTGGCACTCCCAAGGTGCGGGGCCAGCACCACGTTGTCGAGCCCCGCGAGTCCGGGCGTCAGCCCGGGTTCCTCTTCATACACGTCCAGCCCCGCGCCGGCTATTTTCTTGTTTCTCAACGCCTCTACCAGCGCTTTTTCGTCTATGACCGGGCCGCGGGCGGTGTTTATGAGACAGGCGGTCCTCTTCATGAGCGAGAGTTCTCTTTCGCCTATCAGGTGATGTGTCTCCGGTGTCAGCGGTATGTGGAGCGACACGAAGTCGCTTTCTGTAAGTAATGTATCCAGCTCGACTTTTCTCGCTGCAAGATTCTTTTCCAGGTCTTCCTTTCTGGAGCGGCTGGAATACAGCACGCGCATGTTAAAGCCGCGGGACATGCGTGCCATGGCCTGCCCTATACGGCCTGCACCGATGATGCCAAGTGTCTTGCCGCTCACTCCCTCGCCGAGAAGCAGCATGGGCTCCCACCCACTGAAACCGTTCTTCTGCCGCATCAGCCTGTCGGCCTCGACTATGCGTCTTGAGACCGAAAACAACAGTGCCCACGCCATCTCTGCCGTGGCCCCGGTCAGGACGCCGGGGGTGTTGGTGACGATGATGCCCCTCTTCGTGGCCTCCTCAACGTCAATGTTGTCATACCCCACCGCGTAGTTGGCAACGACCTTTAGCGACCTCCCCGCCTCCATCAGTTCCTTATCTATGTTCTCTGAGAGCAGGCACAGCAAACCGTCCTTGTTGTGGACCTTGTCGAGTAACTCCTCCCTCGAGACGGGGTTGTGGTCTTGATGGACCTCAAGCCCCGGGCAGGCCGCCGACAGGATATCCAGCCCCTCCCGGGGCAGCTTTCTTGTAACAAACACCTTGTACATTATGTACACCTCCCTCAAAAAATCTCTCAATACCGCGTTGTCATTCTGAGTTTCTTGAGCGAAGAATCTAGTATGTTGTAGGGACAGCCCTTGTGGCTGTCCGCGGACAGGGACAAGCCCTGTCCCTACGCCGCCCGAGGCGGCAAAGAATGACACTTGGGGTATTTTGCAGAGGTCTCCATATATTAACCAGGAGCATGACCGTGTGCAAGACCGGAGCGTAAAGTTTTTGCCTCCGCCACCGGCTGCGGGTATAATTAGCCGGTGTATGGTGCGTATCAGAGCGTGTCTGAATCTAATAAATGAGAGGGGGGGATAATGTCGACAGAACCTAACGAACCGGAGGCGCTCGGAGTTCATCTGAGACGGCTGATTGTCGTTTTGGTGCTGACCGGTATGGCCTTTGCCCTGTTGACCGGTGTGTGGAACGTGTGGATGTACTCACTGGTCAAGCCGCTGCCCAGTCTCATGCAGGGCGTGGACGTAAAGGGGCGGGAGATGATAATCCAGTTGATCATCGCCAGCCACATGGGCGGCCTGGGGAGCATAATCTTCTGCCTGAAGTCGCTGTCCGAACCTGTGGCCGGGTGCGATAAGGGTTCGGACTGGGCCTACCTGTTCCGTCCCATCTATGGCGCAGTAATGGCCCTTGTGTTCTTCATGCTGATAAGGGGAGGGCCGATTGTCTTTGCCGGCGGCGGCGCTGAGCTGACCGGTCTTGCCGGGACGCCGGAAGGACAGGACGGTGATCAGACGCTCATGCAACTTGACATGATGCGGGCATATGCGGGTGGTATAGGGGGACTTGTGGGGATGTTCGCCCATGAGGGCATGGACAAGCTTCAAGAGGTCGCCGAGACGCTGTTCGGCAGGAGCGGAAAAAGGTAGATAAATTTCCCGGCCGATTAAACGCCTAACAGGGATAGTTACGGAGAAGAAGACAGCTTAAACGGTGGGGGGGGTACAGCGGCGGTATTATCTATCACATTGGCAGGCGCTTTGCCGTCCGGCTCCTACCCCGGCAGGGTTTGCGGCCCTTATTGATCTTGGCCACCCTGCGCCACTTGAGGCGGTCTCTCTTCTTGTCTTTTCCCATGTGGCTGCGGTACTCTATCCTTCCTTCTTCTGCGACTCTTCCTCTAGTCTCTTCTTGGCCTCGTCGGCAGATGCCTTATCAACGTCCTCTTCTATGCCCTTTACACCCTTCTTGAATTCCACGATGCCTTTACCTAAGGACCTCATGACGTCGGGAAGCCTCTTTCCGAAGATAAGAAGTGCCACAATAAGGATAACTATCCATTCCCAACCGCCCGGCATACCAAACATGGGAAACCTCCCAAACCTTGTAGGGCTCTATAGATAGAACCCGCGGGTGCAAAAAAAACCTACCCCGGCACCCAAGTATTTTACTGCCTTACAGTTAATTGTAACTCTTGCCGGAATATTGTCAACTTCTTTTATTTGAGGGGTTAACACCCGATCAGACGGCCCGCTTATCTCTTCTTTTTTACCGGACCGCGTTCACGGAGGAGCTGCAATACGTCCTGCATGTCACCGGGCAGTTCCGCCTTGAACGAGACCTTCTTTTTCAGTTCCGGGTGGTAAAATTCCAGCCTGTAGGCGTGCAGGGCCTGTCTGTCCAGCACCGGTTGCTCACCGGGTTCTTCTGGCTTTTCCCCGAATATTTCGTGTCTGTACAGGCAGTCTCGCCCGCTGTAGTCCGCGTCTGCGACGATCGGGTGGCCGATGGCCTTCATGTGGACCCTTATCTGGTGGGTGCGGCCGGTCTTTGGCATGACCTTTACCAGGGTAAAATCCCCGAAACGTTCCATTACCTCATAGATGCTTGAGGCCTGTTTGCCCTCGTCGTGCCTGACGGCCATCTTGAGACGGTTTACGACGTGTCGGCCTATCGGCAGCTCTATGACGTCCGAATCCAGCTCCACATCGCCCTCGACCAGGGCAATGTATTCTTTTTTAACGGTGCGTAGCACGAACTGCCGGGCGATGTTGTTGTGAACCAGGTCACTTTTAATTACCAGCATGACACCACTCGTGTCCCTGTCGAGGCGGTGGACTATCCCCGCCTTCATAGGCCCGTTGGTGGAGGAGAGCTCCCGCACATGATAGGTCAGGGCATTTACAAGCGTACCGCTCATGTTGCCGGGGGCGGGGTGGACGACCATATCCGGAGACTTATTAATTGCGATGAGGTAATCGTCTTCGTAGATGATGTCGAGTGGGATATCTTCTGGCTGTACCTTATTTTCATCTACCGGAGGAATTTCCAGCGCAATCGTGTCCCTGTATTTTACTACGTAGCTGCTCTTGGCGGGCTTGCCCTCTACTCTAACGGAACCGTCCTTTATGAGTCTCTGTATAAGTGAACGTGAATACTGTGGGAAGCGCGCGGTCAGGTATTTGTCAAGCCTC
>JAZGAY010000062.1:0-8243 GCA_036475985.1 Candidatus Brocadiales bacterium | reverse complement strand
TTTTCGTAGGGACAGCCCTTGTGGCTGTCCGAAAACGGACAGGGATAAACCCTGTCCCTACATTTACAGCACTTATGTGCATGTGTCAAGGTTTCTGTGGGAGGCAGAGGCCAGTAAGTGTGATTACGTAAGGTTTGTGGAAATCCAGTCGCCGATGTAGTGTGTGGCGCAGATTACCGCTACCGCAACCAGAAGGTGCTCTCCTATTATGAGCCAGGGTTTTTTGTTCTGCTCTCTGGCGATTATGTAGCTCAGGATACTCAACACCGACAACCCCCAGACCACGCTCACCACAATTGCCGTGTGGAAGTCCAGCAATATGACCGGTACGACAAATGTCAATGCGCAGACAAACTTAAACAAGAAAGTCGAGACCGTTGACTGCCAGATCTCCTTCTCGGTGTGGGTGTTCTCGAATTCCTCTGCGATATGAATCCCCAGTGCGTCCGAGGAGGCGTCGGCTATTGCTATAATTAATATGCCGCCGAGAACGGCAATCCTTGAATGGGTGCTTGAATGAAGGCCCACGATTACGCCGAGGGTGGTTATAATCCCCGAGGTCAGCCCGAAGCTAAGGCCCGTTCTTATTGAGTGGTTCAGCATGGGAATTTGTATCGCTTAAGCTTATTTGAGATTGCGAGGGCCAGGTTGTCGAACCGGTTCACTCTATCTCCTGCTTCGTGATATGAGGGAAATCCTCTTTTTCAAGCCTGTCGGGGCCCTTTTCGAGGCCATAAACTTCTTGAACCGGTACGCTGGTAAAGAAGCCGGCCATGCCGAGACTGAGGGCGAAACCGAAGGCGTACATGTAGTTGACGGTATAATCGGAGCTCACAAGGCAGTACGAGATAAAAAATACCAGGGCGTTCGCGGCCGAACCTATCTCCACGCCAAACCAGCCCAGGCGGTCGTCTCTGACAATCCATATGGATATTATGAATATGAGTATCGCGGCGCTCATAATGTTTGGGACGGTGATCTCGTTAAAGACGAAGAACAGGACACCGATGCAGGTGGCGGTTAGCACCGTGAAGCCGGTAAAGACACATATGTGCCCCAGTGGTCGCCGGGGGGCAGTCTCTATCACCGAGCGTCTCACTTGCGTACCCTCTTGTGCTGTCTGGAAAAATAGTCCTTGGTCAGGTATACCACCACGGGGCTCAGGGCGATTATGGCAATCAGGTTGGGGAATGCCATGAGGCCGTTTGCTATGTCGCTAAAGCCCCACACGAAGCTTAGCTGTGTCATGGCCCCGATGAACAGAAATATGAGATAGACGCATCTGTACGGTATCAAGGCCACAGGGCCGAACAGGTATCTGGCGCAGCGGTCGCCGTAGTACGACCAGCTTATGGCCGTTGAAATGGCAAACAGTATGAGCCCTGTTGTGACTATGAAGCCGCCCACCACAGGCAGGCCGGCGTTAAAGGCGTTCTTTGTGAGGACCGATGAGTCTGCGCTGCCCATCCACTGCCCGGTGATTATGATGACGAGTCCGGTAAGCGTGCAGAGTATCAACGTGTCTACCAGGGGTTCCAGGAGCGCCACCAGCCCCTCTCGCACGGGTTCCTTGGTCTTTGCGGCGGCATGGGCGATAGCCGCACTGCCGAGACCCGCCTCGTTTGAAAAGACGGCCCTTTTGATGCCCCAGTTTATGGTGAAGAGCACGGTAGCCCCCGCAAAACCGCCCACTGCGGATGTCGGGGTAAAGGCATGGGTAAATATCAGCCTGAAGGCGTTTGGCACGTCTACGATATTCCAGAATATGATGAGGAGGGCGCCAACGGTATATATGAGGCTCATTACGGGCACAAGGCGGCTTGCCACCCTGCCTATACGTCTTATGCCCCCGATGATTACCGCGCCCACGATTGCGCATATAACGATGCCGAGTACGGCGCGCCATATCAACTTCTTTTGTACAACCGTGGTTATCTCGTTATCCGATACGCGGTTGAGGGTCCCGCTCTCTTTCAGAAAGCCGAGCTCTCTGAGGGTGGCGCTCTTTCCGTACGGCTTGAGCGAGAACCGCCCGTCACCGGTGGTGTGGTTTATTAGGACGATTCTGTTTTCGTCCGGGGCTATGGATGCCGTCACGCGGTCACGGTTTGCAGGGTTGTTGTTTATGAGTTCGAGCAGGTGCTGTACTGTCTCCGCGCCCGATATCCTGACCAGAAAGGAGCTGCCGTCTTTGAGGTCTACTTGAAAACCGGCATCCTCATTGTGTGTAATACCCTTTCCGTTGTTAAGTTTTGAAAGCGGCGTATCGGGGCGGTATTTTTGCAGGGCGAATTGATCGATAAAGGCAATGGTTACGGAGTTTGACTGCACCATGTTACCACCGCCGAGGGTTGCGAGCAGACCGCTGCAGGCGAATACAATGGCCAGCCACCTGAAGCGTGGTCCGAGGCCCCGTTCAATATAGTACATGGGACCGCCGCTTACCGTGCCGTCAGCGTGGTGCACCCTGTACTTTTGTGAGAGCGTGCACTCCGAGTATTTTATGGCCATACCCAGAAACCCCGACACCCACATCCAGAAGAGCGCCCCCGGTCCGCCCGCGTGTATGGCGGTCGCCACACCGGCAATGTTACCCACACCGACTGTCGCCGAGAGCGCGGCGCAGAGTGCCTGGAAATGGGAAACGTCACCGGGGTCTCCCTCCTTGCTGTATTTCCCCATTGTAATGGCGATGCTGTGGGGAATGCGGCGTACTTGTGGGAAAAAAAGACGAATAGTATAAAAGCATCCGGTGGCAACTATAAGGACAACCAGCGGCAGACCGAATATGTAACCCGCGGCAGCTTGAAACACGTTGGCTATACTGTCCATAGCAAAGAGAGTTATCAGTTTTTACGTATATTTTCAAGCTTCAATTAATTGAGGGAGGTAAGGTAGGGATGTAAGCTCTCGGGCTCAGAGAAACGGCTTGCTTCTAACGGTCCTTCTTTAAGAAGTAGCGGACGTTACGCAGCCAGTTTTTATTCAGCTTTTTTGCGTACTTGGTCATGTCCTTACCCTTGGTGGGGGCATATCTTGAGGCAGGAAACTTGAGGAAGGTGGAATATTCCTTGTGACCGTATTCGGCATATCGCTTCCGGTTGTCCCGTATGGTGTTGAGGCATATACGGCGTGCGTCTGCCTCGCCCTTATAGCGGACGGACATTATGCCGTAGAGATACTCGGCCTTTTCGCCGCCCTCCGCCTCGAAGATGGCGTCTGCGATCTCATCGTCTGTGTAGTGTCCTGCATGCACAGACGGATAGAAGGCTAACAGCACGAAAAGGATGATTGCTATTCTTGTCTTAATTTTGACCTCTTGTCAACAGGCGGTAATTAACAACCCCCACAATATGTAAAACAGCCGGCCTTTCAGGTAAGACATCTCACTGATTCTGAACGAGATTTTTTTAGGGAGGCACTTCCTTCTATCCATCCACCACCCAGGACCAGGTCGCCATCGTAAAATACGGTGGCCTGTCCGGGAGTAACGGCCCGTTCAGGCTCGTCAAACACGACCCTGAGCGCCTCGCGGTTTTCGTGTTCCAGGGGGTAGATGGTGGCTGGAACGGGCTTATGGTTGTAGCGTATCCTTACGTCGGCCCTGATTGCCTTTCCCGCAGGTCCTTCTATGGATACCCAGTTCGGTCCCTTGACGATGAATTCCTGTACGAGTGTCTCCTCGGGGCTCCCAATGGTTACCGTTCTGTCAACCGGGTCTATATCCACTACATAGTAAGGCTCTCCCATGGCAACGCCAAGGCCCCGGCGCTGGCCAATGGTGAAGAACTCTATGCCCGGATGGCTTCCCAACACCCTCCCCTGCGTGTCCTTTATGAGTCCAGAGACCATATCGTTATCTATACGCCTGCGCAAAAACTCTCCGTGGCCACCCTCAGGGACGAAACAAATCTCCTGGCTGTCCGGCTTTGCCTGTGTCCTCAGGCCAAGTTCCACGGCCTTTTTCCTTACCTCATCCTTGGTCAACTCTCCCAGCGGGAACAGGGCCCGTGAAAGCTGCCCCTGTGTAAGGGAGAAGAGCACGTATGACTGGTCCTTTCGCCTGTCGCGTGCCTTCTTTAATGCGTGGCGGCCTCCTGCCCTTGTAAGTCTTACGTAATGGCCAGTTGCGAGATGAGATGCACCGATGTCTCCGGCGAATTTCAGTAATTTACCGAATTTCAGGTCCTGATTGCATATTATACATGGGTTGGGGGTCCTGCCCCTGGCATACTCGGTGCAAAAATAGTCAATCAGCCCCTCAAAGGCGTCCTTAAAGTTGAGCACGTAGAAGGGGATGTCGAGAGACGCCGCCACCCTCTCTGCGTCATGTGCGTCCTGGAGGCTGCAGCAACTTCTGCTCCTGGCTTCACCGGGCGAGTCGACGTCGGACAGGTTGCCCATTCTCATGAATAAGCCTGTCACATCGTGGCCTTGCTCCTTTAGCAGGCAGGCGGCGACACTACTGTCGACGCCTCCACTCATGGCCACTACTAGCTTCTTCTTCATGTTTGAACCCTTGTCAGGATACCGGGATAAAAATGTTTGGGCCCGGTGATATCGTCTGCTTCAATCACGGCTAGTCAAATTTTAATGGCGCTGGTGTAAAACACAGGACAAATAGGATAAGCATGGCAAGACCAAGGAGCTTACGCCTCATGTCGAGACCCGTGACCTCGTCTACCGGTGCCGGGTGACGAAAGCCGAATATGAGCAAGAGCACGGCAAACAATATCCATCCCGGATAATAGAACACCGCTATACCGCAGAATGCGAGGATACCCAGCTTATATATCGCCTCGCTTTTTCTGCCAAAGAGGGCGTAGACGATGTGGCCGCCGTCAAGTTGCCCTATTGGCAAGAGGTTCAGGGCAGTTACAAACAACCCGGCCCAGCCTGCAAAGGCAACAGGGTGAAGGTATATGTCGAGACCTTCTGGCACCTCTCCAACCACCAGCCGCGCCATCCAGGTAAAGAGCAAGGGTTCGCCAAGACCCAGGTAGTCTGTTTCTACAGTAGGTGGCGGGAGTGTGCGTACCTCTGAGAGTGTTAGGCCAATTATAACGGTAGGGATGGCAAAGACCAAACCGGCCAGAGGGCCCGCTGCCCCAATGTCGAACAGCGCCTTTTTACTGGGGATGAAGCCCCTCATCTTAATGACCGCACCAAAGGTGCCAAAGGGTGGAAACGGCACGGGAAGGAAAAACGGCGGCGTCGCGTCCACACCGTATTTCCTGCACATGACGTAATGGCCCATCTCGTGCGACAGCAGGATGGTCATTATGGCCACCGAGTAGTATGGACCATTGACCAGATAAGTGGTGCACGCGGTAAGGACAAAGAGAATCAGGTTAGTTCGGTATTTATTGAGGAAATGCATACGGACAGCCCTTAAGGCATGGTATAAACGAATCTTATGTAAAGTCGAATTCTAGCCCGACATATAATTGTTGTCAAGGACATTCGGTTTGACAACCCCATTTTGCAACCTTATAATGGCGCTTTTAATCTGCTTTCATACAAGGAGATACATGTCATATGCTGTTTCCAGGCTACCGTCCCAGAAGGCTCCGTAGCACCCGGGCGCTTAGAAGACTGGTCAGGGAGACAGACCTCAGCAAAAAAGACCTGATAATGCCCCTCTTTGTGCGGCCCGGCAAGGGGGTTAAGAAGGAAATCGCCTCCATGAAGGGTGTTTGCCAGATGTCGGTCGACGTGGCGGCCAAGGAGGCGAAGGTGCTGGAAAAGCTTGGCGTGCCCGGGGTTATACTTTTTGGCATCCCGGATACCAAAGACCCTGAGGCGACAGAGGCATATGCAGAAGACGGCATCGTACAGCGGGCGATAGCGGCCATAAAGGAAAAGACAAGGGAAATGATGGTGATAACGGACGTGTGCCTGTGCGAATATATGGACCATGGCCACTGCGGCCACATCGTGAAGGATGAGCGCACGGGCCAGTTTAACGTGGACAACGACTCTACGTTGGAACTCCTGGAGAGGACCGCCCTGTCCCATGCAAAGGCCGGTGCGGACATCGTTGCCCCGAGTGACATGATGGATGGTCGTGTGGGGGCAATAAGAGATGTGCTTGACGAGGAGGGGTTTCAGAATGTCCCCATAATGTCGTACGCCGCCAAATACGCATCGGCTTTCTACGGGCCGTTCAGAGATGCCGCTGAGTCACCCCCCAAGTTTGGTGACAGGCGCACCTACCAGATGGACCCGTCCAACGCCCGTGAGGCCCTCAGGGAGGTTGCTATGGACATAGAAGAGGGCGCTGATATTGTCATGGTGAAGCCCGCACTGCCGTGTCTTGATATCATCCGTATGATTAAGTACGAGTTTACCTATCCCGTGGCAGCGTACAGCGTAAGTGGCGAGTACTCAATGGTGAAGGCCGCAGCGCAATTGGGGTGGCTTGATGAAAAGAAGATAGCCCTTGAAATGCTTACCTCTATCAAGAGGGCGGGGGCGGATATAATAATTACCTACTGGGCCAAAGACGCCGCTAAATGGCTCAACGATAAGGATTAGCGCAGGTCGTATGTTGTTAGTTCAAACGGGGGCAATGTCCAGGGGCCCTGCAGATACGGGCCAGCTTTGGGCAGGGATTACTCGATAGCCCGGGTTATTAGAGAGTAATTAATTATAGACGAGGAGCCCTCAAGAAATCATATGCCCCAAAAGACCCTCAAGAAGAAGCGGTGGTCAAATCCCTTTCAGACAATAAAGGCCAAGCTGCTCATCTTCGGCCTCTGCATCTCACTTATACCCATAGCCATACTCACAGGGATATACTACTTTAATACGCAGAAGACCATAAGAAAAGAGACAAAGGGCTGGCTGACAGCCGTGGCAGAGTCTAGAAGGATTCACGTCGTGTCTTTTATGGAGGGAAAGAAGGGGCGGGTCATAGACTTCAGCTCCGACGGGTTTATAAGAGACGGCCTTGATACAATCAATAGAAGCGAGGAGCCTTTTCGAGAAGAGACGGTTAACGGCCTAAATAAACACCTCTCACTGAACAAGCAACCCCTGGACCACGATATAGACGCAATAGCCGTTCTGGACATGAATGGAAGGGTCGTCGCATCGACCATCGAGAGCTGGATAGGGCAGGACATGTCTGACCAGGAGGTGTTTACCCAAGCCATAAGTAGCAACTACAACATGGCTTATGTTGCTCAACCTCGCTACAACCCTTATCTAAACGAAAATAGCATATTTATCTCTGCGCCCCTTACCACCCGAAGGGGCACAGATACAATAGGTGTTCTTATCACTGCATACGGCCTTAGCGCCTTGAACCATATCACAGCCAACCGCGCCGGGATGGGTGAGACGGGAGAGATTGTGTTAGGGCAAAGGGATGGGGATGATATTGTATTCTTAAACTCGCTGCGGTATGCGCCCGATGCGGCGCCCCTCAGCCTGTCCGTCCCAGTGGGCTCCACTGAGGCCGAGACGATGCGATTGGCTCTGGAAGGCGGTAACGGGGCAATCATCGCCCTTGACTACAGAAACGTCCCTGTCGTTGCCGCTTATCAAGACATTCCTTCCTTGGGTTGGGGGCTGGTGGCCAAGATAGACAAGGCGGAGGCATTTGCTCCCTTGCGGATACTCGGACTCGTCGCCCTGATAGTAGGGCTGGTTGCCGCCGCTGCAGTTAGCGGTGTGGCAGTGGTTTATGCCACTGCGGCATCAAGGCCCCTCAAGAGGCTAAAGGATGCAGCAGACAAGTTTAGCGCTGGAGACCTGGATTACAGGGTCAAGGTTACGAACAAGGACGAGGTCGGCGACCTGGCAACCAGCTTCAACGCCATGGCAGGGGAGCTCTCAAGCGAAATTGCCGCCCATGAGCGAGCAACGGAGGCATTGAGCAAGGAAGGTGAGCGACTTAAGGCGATGAGCGGCGAGCTTGCCGCCGCCAATAAGGAGCTTGAGGCATTTTGCTACTCCGTTTCGCATGACCTTCGGGCGCCTCTACGCGGGATTGACGGCTTCAGCAAGGCGCTTGTTGAAGACTATGCCGATAAGCTCGACGATACAGGAAAGGACTATATCGCACGTGTTCGCGCGGCAAGCCAGCGCATGGCACTACTTATTGACGACCTGCTTGCCCTGTCCCGTATAACCCGCGGCGGTATACACCATGTGACGGTAGACCTGAGTAAACTCACACGTGGCGTGGCCGACGAGTTGCAGAAGGCGGAACCTGGGCGAAACGTAGAGTTTGTTGT
>JAZGAY010000061.1:0-5623 GCA_036475985.1 Candidatus Brocadiales bacterium | reverse complement strand
CTTGACACGATATATACCTTCAGTGCCTCAAGGGCGTGCGAGCCTACGGGCACTATTCGCTCCTTCTTGCCCTTTCCCCTTACCTTTATTAGCTCGCTCACCGTGTCGACGTCCTCAACGTTAAGCCCCACCAGCTCGCTTACCCTTATGCCCGTGCTGTAGAGCGTCTCGAGTATGGCCCTGTCCCTGCGGGCTTGCAAGTTGTCTGCCGTCGTGGTGTTGAGCAGCGACTCCATCTCCTTGACGCTCAAAAACCTGGGCAGCCTTCTCTCCTTCTTCTGAGAGCGCAGGATATTGGCCGGGTTGTGCTCGATGACGCCCTCTTTACAGAGAAATTTATAAAAAGAACGCACGGTGGCAATCTTACGGGAGAGTGTTATGTTCTTGTAGCCCCTTGACCTGAGCCCCACCACGAACCTGCGTAATTGGACGGGGGTTACGTCCCTGGGCCTGGTGGTGCCGTTTGACTCCAGGAACTCCAGGTGCTGGCGGAGGTCTTCACTGTATGCCTTGAGTGTGTGCGCGGAATAATTTGAGGCGTACTCAAGCCGATGCAGAAATTTTTGAATAAGTTGCTTCAAGGGCAAAACCATGTTATAAGGTTTTGCCACGCCTTCTCACCTACTAAATACCAGGGTAAGAGCCTAGCAAATCCACCTGCAAAAATCAAGCTAAACCCCTGTCTTGACAATATTCATGGCCACCTATAGAATCGTTTACACCTTTTATAAGGATGTCTAACAACATTGTCATTGCGAGCAATCTCATGTCCTCTGGTAGAAACGATTCACGCGATTACTTCGTTGCCTTCGCTCCTCGTAATGACGGCTTTATCTTGTATTTTTCCGGTGTCTTGATTCCCATGTACCTAAAGATCATTGTAGGCAAGACATGACAACGCCGCTTGCCGTAACATCACATCCCAAGAAGATAACCGTCGAAGAGGTGACCTCACCCTGCGCGCCTGCCGATGTTTTCAAAAGGCTGGTCGGCGACGGTGCGTTCTTCCTGGACAGCGCCCTTAATATGGAACAAGACCTGGCCAGGTACTCGTTCCTGGGCCATGAGCCCTTTATGGTGCTCAAATCCAGGGGCCGGAACATTAGTATCAAGGACAAGAGCGGCACCACCGAGAAAGAGGGCAATCCGTTCGAAGAGCTGCGCAGGCTTATTAATTCATTTAAGGCCCAGGGTTTTTCGGCGCCCGGCATACCATTTACGGGCGGCGCGGTGGGTTATCTGTCATATGACCTCTGCCACTTCATAGAACGCCTGCCCACAAACACCGTGGACGACATTGGATTCCCGGATATGTACTTCGGGTTCTATGACAGGGTTATCGTCTACGACCATCATGAAAAGCGGTGCCTGCTGGCGGGAAGGGGCGCGAAGGACGGCCTGCGTCATGCTGTAACCGCCGCGCACAAGGGGGGTCCGATAGAATCTCCCACGCGAAAGGACAACGGCAAACCCGCCATCGAGAGCAACTTTACAAGAGACGGCTACCTCGCCGCAGTAAGGCGTGTGAAGGAATATATCGCACAAGGTGACATCTACCAGGTAAACCTGTCCCAGAGGTTTGAGACGGAGATAACCGTGCCGCCGCATGAACTTTATATGCGGTTGAGGGCCATGAACCCGGCGCCTCTTTCGTCATACATCCAGTTTGACGACAAGGCGGTGGTGAGTTCGTCGCCGGAGCGTTTCTTGCGGTTGCGGTCCGGCCGTGTGCAGACAAGACCCATAAAGGGCACGAGGCCAAGGGGGAGCGACGCTGATTCCGATGACAGACTAAGGGCCGAGCTCATAAACAGCCCCAAGGATAACGCAGAGTTAACGATGATAGTAGACCTGGAGCGCAACGACCTGGGCCGCGTGTGTAACTACGGCTCGGTCAGGGTCACCTGCAAGAACGCGCTTGAGACGCACCCGACGGTCTTCCACCTTGGAGCCACCGTCGAGGGAGACCTTCATGCCAGATACGACGCCGTAGACCTGATAAAGGCCACGTTCCCCGGCGGCTCCATAACGGGCGCGCCCAAGATACGCGCCATGGAGATAATCGACGAACTTGAGCCCACACGCCGCAGCGTCTACACGGGGGCCATCGGATACATAGGATTTAACGGCGACATGGACCTGAATATCGCCATACGCACGTTTCTGATAAAAAATTCCAGGGCGTACTTCCAGGTGGGCGGGGGCATAGTCGCCGACTCGAACCCGGAAGGCGAATACGAAGAGACACTCCACAAGGCAAAGGCCCTTATCGAATCCGTCGCCTAGACGGCGAATAGAAGGCAAATGGAAGGCAAGTGGAAGACAAAAAAACCTGCCCATACCGGTAATGGACATAGAGACTAAAGACACTTCATCCGGCAACGTCACACCCGCGTACGTGTACGTTAACGGCAAGGTCGTGACGGAGGGTGAGGCCACGGTACCGGTAAGAGACCGGGGGTTCCTCTACGGCGACGCAATATTTGAGACACTACGATCCTATGACGGAAGGCCATTTCTGTTAAGGCCCCATCTTGAACGCCTCTCCTCATCGGCCTACGTGCTCGGTATACCCCTGGGAAAGACCCCGGACGAACTGGCCGAGGCTGTCCTGCGACTGCTGGAAACAAACGGACTGAAGGACGCGTATATAAGGATAACCGTGTCGAGAGGCACCGGCGGCGATGGACTTGCGCCGGCCGAGGCGCCGAGTCCTACATTAGTTATTGAGACCCGGCCCTTCAGGCCGTACCCCGATGCGCTGTATGAGAACGGTATGCGACTTATTATCTCCGATTACAGGAGGAGTACCACAAACCCCGCCATGCGCCATAAGACCGGAAACTTCCTTGTGCCCATAATGGCCAGACAGGAGGCGTCAAGGAAGGAGGCCCATGACGCACTGTTCCTCAACACCGAGGGGGACGTGTGCGAGGGAACCGTGTGGAATATCTTTATGGTCAAGGGTTCCAGGGTAATCACGCCGCCCTTAGAGGCGAACCTGCTGCCCGGCATTACACGGGAGACGGTGCTCAAGATATGTGATGACACGGGTATTGCGGCCTCCGAGGGGCTTTTCGGGGCCGAAAGGCTTCTTGCGGCCGACGAGGTCTTTGTGACAAGCTCGCTTATGGAGGTAATGCCCGTGGCCTCTATTGACGACCGCTGCATCGGCCAAAAGATTCCGGCAAATATTACACACCGCCTCATGGGTGAGTATAAGAAACTGACGCGGACATAGATATAAAGACCGGCATGGACACTAACACGCAAGAATTCCTCCGGGACAGGCAGCAGAGACTCCTGGACAGGGCAGGTGGACGTCCCTATATGTACCTCTCCCTGACCCCGGCAGAAATATCCGGCCCGGATGATGTCATAGACGTCACCAACCCTGCCGTAGTCGACCTGCTCCGAAACCCGCCCAACTTTAGGGAGGGGGGCTGGGGCATCTACCGCACCGAGCCGAGGCCCACCCCGGACGGATTTTTGGGCGAATTCCAGGTCTCCGTGTTGAGGGACACGCAGCGCCTTGAACTCCTGAGAAACGGCCATCTGGAACTCTCCGTCAAGATAGACGACAAACGCTTTGACATTGAATACGTGAGTCGTAACGGGCGGGACATCCCTACCCTGTATGTCTATCCCCTGTGCGAGATACCCCTCAATTTCCTGCGCCTGGGCAGTGATATTTTTGACGCGGGAAAATGCAGGACGGACGGTGTCATGGTAACCGGCATGGGGCTTTATAACATACGCGGCTACAGCCTGTGCGCCTGCGGCAGGAATACGGAGGGGTACAAACGGCAATTTTCCGAAAACAACTTCCCGTTATGGCAGGAAGAACACCTGATATTACACCCGGAGGAGGTGCCGTCGGCGCTTGAGCCGGGACCGCTCGCCAAAAAACTCGCAGGGGAGCTGTGGCGCGCATTCGGCTTTAGAGAGCCCCCCGCACTGTTCGACCGGCAGGGCCGTTTCAGACCTTAGGCCGCCAATCGCCCGAATAAAGACAAAAACGGGCCCCTTCTATGTTGCATAGGAGGGGCCCACAAGTTTGAGAACTATTCAGATTTTTTAAGAAATTAATACGGGTAAGGGACCTTTGACTCCCTGCCCCACAGCGCCAGCTTGGCGTCTATGGTGGCCTTGAGCCACCTGGTGATGTTGACATGCGGCAGATAGGGACGGCCGTAACGGAACGTCTGGCCCTTCATGATGTCGGCGATCATGTCCTCAATGCCCCCCGGCGCCATCAAACATGGCACCACGAGGACATCGCTGTCGCGCCCCTTTTCATCCACCAGCTTACGCAGGTTCTCATTGGCCTGCTTCATCACCTCTTCAGGCGCACCGAACATTATGGTGCCCACCGTGGCGTCCTTAAACCCCCCTCTCTCCCTTACGTAGCTTGCAAGGGCATACATGCTCTTGAGCCAGAGGGTCTCGGTCACCTTGGTGGTAGGCCCATGCGCCACGAGAATCACCGTTTCGTTGGCGGGGTTCCTGCTTATCTCCATGGTCCTGTCGTACACCACCTCGGCTATAAGCGCGTCATGCTCGGTTGCGTGTGCCATGTGGATGTCGGCCTTTATGTTAATGGGCTTTATCTCGTCCTTCCTCTCTGGAGGCACAGGTGCAATACCCAGATAATACTCCAGCTTCCTCACAAGCGGACTGTGGGTAGATATATACATGGGTATAACCAATATCTTGTCATTATGCCTTAACTGGAGCTCATTGATGGCATCTTGAATCTTTTCTGGTTCAAGGCCGAGCACCAGCTCGACATCGTACTGCTTTTTGATGGGCTCAACTGCGTCGATAACGTGTTGATCCCACTCAGAAACAGCCACCTCCGGAGGGTCAACCCCTCTGGCAAGTATCAGGATACCCAGCTTTTTTGCCGGGGCCCCGGGCGAAAGAGAAGGGCAAAATATGACCAGGGACAGGATGCATATATATACCAAGAATTTTTTCATTTATACCTTCCTCTATGAGCGGTATACAATTTCGGCAAGACCTTAGGAGGCCACTTATACCATAAGAATAAATGGGAATCAAGGTCGTATTTGTGGGGACGGTTGCGGGACGCACCCTGCGGCACTACTCCCACTCGATGGTGCCGGGGGGTTTGGAGGTGACGTCGTAGACGACGCGGTTAACGCCCCTTACCTCGTTTACAATCCGTGAAGAGACGCGGCCAAGGAGCTCGTAGGGGAGCTCTGCCCAGTTGGCAGTCATAAAGTCGGGCGTCTCCACTGCCCTTAGTGCCACGGTATCCTCATACGTCCTCTCGTCACCCATGACTCCTACCGTACCGATGGGGAGCAGCACGGCAAAGGCCTGCGCAATTCCCCTGTAGAGTCCGGCCTTTCGTATCTCCTCCAAAAATATTTCGTCGGCCGCGCGTAATGTTTTAAGTCGCTCTTCGGTCACCGCGCCGAGGATTCTTATGGCAAGACCCGGGCCGGGGAATGGCTGGCGCCATATGAGTTCGTCGGGGAGGCCGAGTTCCTGGCCCATCTTCCTGACCTCGTCCTTAAACAGGTCTCTGAGGGGCTCAACGAGCTCAAAGCCAAGGTCCTCCGGCAGGCCGCCCACGTTGTGGTGGCTCTTTATC
>JAZGAY010000060.1:0-6580 GCA_036475985.1 Candidatus Brocadiales bacterium | reverse complement strand
CCGCCTCGAGGATACCCTGGCCCCTGATGTAGAACAGTTTCCCAAATCCCCATATCCCGAGGCCGATGGCGAGGGCGCCGAGAATCCCGAAATAGATGACCTTTCCCCATGGGAAACTTTTCCTTCGCATTTCCTCAGGGCTTATGATGTGGGTCGTTCGTCTTCTAAAGCGCACATTATCACCTTGTTGCCAGTGTCCGGTAGGAATCAAAGTCATGTATGCTGAACCCCAGGAAGGAACGCTCGACGGACAGCCTGTCTCCCACCTTTACTATGAGTTCCTCAAGACGGGCCTCGTCCGAAAAATCCTTGGCGTTAAGGCCCACTATAATGCCTTTGCCGGATTCAATGACCGCATCCATCTCCGCCTGCACGGCGCCGACCACCTTCTCAGGGGTTTTTCTTTTATAGGCCATAATGGTCATAATATCGACCGTCTCCGCTATCTTTTTAAGGACGACAGGGTCTGTCTTCTCATAAAAAACGGGTATGTCTACCTCAAGGAGCAGTCCCGAACTGTCAGCCGATATTTGCGCCTTTGCCACCTCGTAGGTCTCTAAGAGCATATTCAGGAGTTCCTGCTTTTTTGCGTCCCATTCTCTCAGGGTATGGGGCTCTATATCGAGGTGAATGCCGTCAAACCTTGCCCGCCTGCCTCGTGCGACGTTATAGGCCACGATTGTTTGGATACGGTTTATCAGCCTCCCTCTCCTGCCGGGATAAACCCAGACGTTGTCCCCGAAGAGTGCCGATACCTTTATGTTGTCCCGATGTAGTTTGGTAATAAGGTTGGAGATGTCGGTGTTTTGAGTCAAAGTTTCCGCCATCAGCCTGTTAACCGACAGAAATACCCTTTCGATACCCTTGGCCTTGCAGAAGGAGACAAAGAAATCCTCTTTTTCATCGCTTTCCACAACGCCTTTTACGTCCCATACCCAGAGGGCCCTGGCGTAGGGTTTTCTGCGGCTTGGGCCCCCTGTGTAGTTATATATCTCCAACTCTTCCGGCTGAGAAACTCCGGCCAGGAAGAGTAGTTCGTAGTAGCTCTTTATCTTTTCGTATTCCGCGAGCCTTTTCTCCATCTCCAGCTCCGCTTCTTCCGCCCGTAGTCTCAGGAGATTTGCCCGGTCGGCCTTTACGGTGCTTACGGCGTTATCAAGCCTTGCCCGTTCTATCCGCATCTCCTCTTGTTTGAGTTCCAGTCCCTTCTCGGCGTTCAGGCTCCGTATGTTTTCGAGTGAGTATCTTTCATAGGCCAGTCTTATCTCTTTTTTGATGTCCCCGGCAACGTTTCGCGCCTCCGATTCCCAGAACCTTTTTGCCTCCATATAGCGTTTGTGCCGGTTGTTTCTAATACTTCTATAGGCCAGAGGGATTTCAACCGAGATTCCGACCTCCGGACCGGACCTCCAATGCCCCTCCTTATTTTTTCTAAGGCGGTATCCGCCAAAGACCCTGGTCTCAATTTCATCTACACCCGCAATGGAGGCTATCGCCTCTTCTTTCTTTGCGTTTGCCTCAAACAGTTTTATTTCTCCTCTATTATTGAGGGTTGCCTGGACAAGTTTCTCTTCAGAGGGCAGGGGTGGAAGGGGTTCTATGTCTTTTATCTCTATTTCGTCTGCCATGAGCCCCAGGGACAGGGCCAGAAGGTTTTTGCTGCTTTCAAAATTGTTTCTATATGTAAGAAAAGACTCCTTCGCCTCGACCAGTGCCCATTCTACCTCCAGGACGTCGGAATGAAGGGCCTCCTTCTCCATCTGTCTTCTTTTAAAGATTGCCAGCAGGTCCTGGTAAATGTCTTTGATGCGGAGATAAGAGTCCGCCTGAATCTTTTCCTCTAATATGTCGATGTATTCTTCTCTTAACTCAAAGATTGCCGCTCTTTCCGCCTCTTTGAGTTCTGCCTTGACGCCTTCCAGTTCGGCCTCCACCGCCTTTGTCTCGCCGGACCTTACCTTTAATAAACCCATTAAATCCTGTTCCATGCGCGCCTTAATCTGGTGTTCTTTATGGATTATGTCTCTTGTTATTTTTCCATCGTGAGGGCCGTATGTATACTGAAAATTGACATCCGGGCCAAAACTGGATTTTGTCTCGCCGAGTTCACCTTTTACCGAATTTACCAGATGATGGGCGGACTCCACTCCGGCGTCCTTCTCTACGACAAGTTTCTCGAGGCTTCTCAGGTCGTAGGTCCTCCAGGCCGGCCCGGTCGCATCGGCGGCATAGGACGTCTGGACAAGAAAGACCAGCATGAGCGCCATTAAAGACTTTATGGCCTGCGACTTTACCATCGTATCATCTCCCTGCGTACCTTATACGGGGCGAAGGGGTCGCGGGTTGAGGAACGTAACAGTAATTCCTGAAAGTAAGCTATGACTCTGAACAGCTTCAGCATGATTTTGTAGGGATTGTAGACGGGGAGATAGAGAAACAGCCCCAGGTTTGACCAGCTTTTTGTCAGAACGACGCAAATTATCAATTCTAAGGCCTCGGCAAGAAAATAGGCCAGGTAGTTTATTACTAATACGAAAAGCATGATCTGGTAATAGTTGACGGAAAGGTCTATCAGGTATATCAGACTTATAAAGGCAAGCACAACGTGGAAGAATATTGTGTCCATGAACGACAGGGTGGTGTGTATCATAAAGTTCTTCGAAAATGGGTTAAAGACGTCTCTGTGCTTCAACATCCTGGTCTTGACGAGGTTTCTGTCCCACCTCATTCTCTGTTTTATTAGACCGTATAATTTATCCGGCACGTTGGTCAGGCAGATGGCGTCGGGGGCAAAGGCTATCTTATAGCCCAGTTTCCTGATTCTTATGGTGAGGTCTGAATCGTTTCCCGGTCCGGGTTCGTGTCCACCTACTTGCTCTACAAGTTCACGCCTGAATCCACCGAACGCGCCCGAGACTATGGGCAGTATACCGAAGTTTGCCCTGATTCTGCGGCCTACGTCAATGGTGAAGAGGTATTCTATCTGTTGGAGACGGGTCAGCAGGGTGCGCTTCGGGTTTCTCGGCCTCAGATTTCCTGCGACGGCGCCTACTTTGGGGTCGGCGAAGTTCTTTATGACATTGAAGATAGCGTCTCTGTCGAAGGTTGTATCGGCGTCTATGAATACGATAAATTCGCCCTTGGCAAACCTTATGGCGTGGTTCAGTGCGGCCGACTTGCCGGCCCTTTCCTCAAAGCGGGAATAAGTAACCCTCTCCTCCTGCCTTTCGAGTCTCCGGCACGTGAGCGGGGTGTTGTCGGTTGAGCCGTCATCTACGATGATTATTTCGATGTTTTTGTACGTTTGCTCCAGCAGTGAACGGACGGTCCACTGTATCGTATCTCCCGCATTTAAGACCGGCACAAGGACGGAAACCAGCGGAGGGCCTTTCAGCAATTTTGACTCGAATGCCTTCCTCTTCTTCCTGGGCCTGGAAAGCCGGATCATTTCATATATGAATATGTAAACATCGGTCAGGACGTATCTGGGAAAATCAAAGATTATAAAGAACCAGTATACACGTATAGTCTTTTCCCAGCTGAACGCCTGTACGTAGCTTACAACGTCGATGACAGAGTGTCCCGTCATTTCGACTTCTCCAGGATTGAGTCCAGGTCTTCCGTCTCGCCTCGGAGGTCCAGAATATTGTAATCCAGGTCTAGTTTTGCCTTAAAGACGGAACTGCTCTTTTCCCTTAGCCTTTCCAGAGCCTTCATAACGTTTACGTTGCCGCAGTTCGTGCAAAGGGCCAGGAACTCGTTGTCGTTGAGCTCGGTCAAGATATCGGTTTCCCGAAATGTCTGCCTGAATATAGTGGCGAACTCCTTGGTGAACATGTGCGCATAGGTTATACCCTTTGTGTCGAGTATCTCCCCAAAATTTTTCATGGTCACCAGCGCCAGGGATGAATCATAGTTGTAACGCCTGCACCTCAAGACCTCCAGTCTATAGAGCTCCTTAAACACGTCGTATTTGTAGAGGTCTACCTCACCCCTGAGGATGTTCATAAGGCCCAGTCCGGTGAGGACACCGCTCTCGGCCACCGTCTGGCCTTCGGGGGTAAGTGTGTAAGATTTTATGTATTTCAGCCGTGTTTCTTCTGGAGGAAATTGCTTGCCGCAGTTAATGCATTTGCACTGCACGGTGGTTTCGTAGAAATTACTGCCGCATGAGGCGCACCACAGGTCTTCCGATGGTCTGTCATAGTCGACTCCGATGTGGCGGAGTTCCTTCCTGCATTTTGGACACCTGAGAATGGGCCCCTCCCTGAAGTCGGCGTCCTTCCCTACATAGGCACATCTGAAGTGATGGATGGCCGCCTCCTCCTTAATCATCATGGAACGGCAGTCGGGGCATATCTCCCGGAAGTTTATCTGGAAATGCTGGCAGAAGGGACAAAGGTTGATCTTGTCTTCCAGCTCCCATTTAAGCAGGAGCAGCCTTTCAAGCCCATCCAACACCTCCACCTCCGTGCCGGAAGAACCGTTCAGCAGCGACTGTGCCAAGGGATACGAATACCCGAGGCTGGAGTCGATGTCTCTTCTTGGTTTAAGCGGATAATTGTCCCTGGTATAGAGGAATTGCAGGAGCAAGACCTGCGACAACATACTCTTGCTTAACGTCTCTTGTACACCCGCAAGCCCCTTTATCTTCCTGGAGATAGAGAGGAGTCTTTCTGTCTTGGATTGTAAAACGTCCGGTTGGACAGGCAGGATTATTTCCTCATCCACAACGCCTTCAAGACCTTCCAGGTGCCGTTCCGAAAGCGCCAACAAGGGTTTGAGGAAAAGCCGGGGCTGGGCCTTTATGGCATTAACGGCCTCAAGGCCCCACTGCCCATCGACGTCATTGACAATATACAGCATAATTACATCCGCTGTATAAAGGCCCTCGTCGGTTGCCGAGGTGCCGACCTCCAATGCGAGGCAGCCTAAATCCTCAAGCAAACCCTTACGTAGGTCTTTTTTTTTCGGGGCCAACAGGTAGAATTGTGGTCGCTTGTGCCGTGCGGTTTTAGCCATCCAGCGCACCTCCACTCTGAGCGTACAACAATATCAGTACCTAATGAACTCTCTACCTTGCGCTCAGAGACACATAAAATTATAACACCCCTACAAATTAAGATTATAAAAGATTTTGGGCAATCTGCTAACCACTGATAGTACCAGTATTTAAGTTAGTCCAGTAGTGTAGTGGCTGCCGTGCTGTGCAGAGATGCAGTTTCAGAGTAGCAGGCACTTTCCCCCAAATACCTGTAAGTAGTTATATGATAATCTACCGTAAATGCTTGTCAAGAGGATTGCAAGGTGTATGTATAGTACAAACTAGCGGTATGTCCATGAGCCAGCTTGTGAGATAGTATATAGTTGATAAACTCGCTGGATACTGTGGCCTGAGCATGTTATACCCCCCCCCTGCGCCACCTCTCTACAAGCACCTTTGTCTGGGATAAAGAAACGGGTAGCACCGCGCTGCAGTGCTTGCAAAGTCTTGCCACGCTACAAACCCGCCGTGTACCGCAATAACTAACCCAATAATCGCCAGGCGATATACGCTAGAATGGCTACGCCGAGAATAACACACCCATACTTCATAACTCCGCTACAACTGCAACCGCACCACGTATCTTTTTTCTTCTCTACTTCCATCCTGTTCACCTCTTCCATCTACTTGTTGGCATTCACCTACATATATTATATGGCGTTAGTGGGTAGTTTTTCTAGGCTAATGTGAAGTAGTTGGTTCTGTTGGGGGTGTTTGAGTGTGTTTACTTGACCGTTACACTACAGTAGAACAAGATCGTTTGTTACACCGCAATCGTAAGTGTTTGAGGGGTATGGTGGAGACGAAGGGATTCGAACCCTCGACCTCGGCAATGCGAGTACTGGGGCCGGGGGTGTTGTAAGTCTATGTGCAGTAGGTAACTAGCCATTTTGCCTGAACTTAGCTTTCGGGTCTAGTCGGGTCTATTAGGGTTTAGTTGGGTCTTTTAGGGCTTCGATGGACACCTGTCTTTGCAAACTTACGACAAATCTGATAAGCGCCTTGTCGGTAGAGGGGGGGGAGTACCCAACAAGGCCCCCCCGTCGAGGGTATATATATCCCTTAAGTAGCAGATTCCATCTTAAAACTGATGCTAATTTAGCAAGGGTTATGAAGGCTTAAAAGGAGTCCGGAAAAGAGTACTTTTTTAGACAATAACCTTCTGTCGAGTTTTTGTGTTATTTGTCTTCTTTTTCCTCTTCTTTTATTGTCTCTATCGTCTTCTTTACGGCCTTCTTAAAATCAGGGTCTTCATTCATGAGTATAGACAATTGGTTATATCGTTCGATGGTTAGGCCCTCCTGCCTGACAATAGAAGTTGTCTTTTTATAGACTGCCTTTCCACTTTCTTCCGCGCTCACCACATCCTCAAGGTCTGCCTGGACGTTCATAAAGGCCCTGGCAAATGTCTTCAATTCTTCGACGCTAACCTCACTGGCAGTTATTCCAGTTGGCTGGCCTTTTTCCTTCTCTTCTTCTCCATAGCTGATAGTAGCGGAGATTAGGAGAATCGCACATACTATGTGGACGTATCTC
>JAZGAY010000006.1:0-7431 GCA_036475985.1 Candidatus Brocadiales bacterium | reverse complement strand
ATCCGGTATCAATATGTTGCAGCCCTTGCCCAGGACAGATATGTCCAGTCCACTGTTATTCGCATAACGTAAGACCTCTTGAAGCTGAAGTATATTGGACGGTTCCGCAAACACGTCAGCACAACCTCCGACCTTAAATGAAGTATATTGACTTAAGGAATGATCACGCTTTAAGGCCCCATCAGTTAATGCCCTTACCATTAAATTTGTCCTTTAGAATGGAAACCAATTCCACCCCCACCTGCCACACGTTGCCAGCTCCCATGGTCATCACCACGTCCCCCGGATGCAGACGGGAGGATATCTCTTTTGCAACATTATCAAGACCTGACACATACATGGCATTTACTCCAGCACCCCTGGCTTCAACAAGAAGGTCTGTTGAATTCACGGACTTCATATCCTTGAGACTGTCCCTTGCGGGGTAGATGTCGGTAAAGACGGTCTGGTCGGCCTTCTGGAACGCCCTGGCCAGACCCTTCAGCATCGTGCGCGTTCGCTTGTACTGATGTGGCTGAAAGGCACACCACAATCTCCTACCCGGGAAAAATTCCCTTGCCGCCTGAAGCGTTGCGCTAATCTCCGTAGGGTGGTGCCCGTAGTCATCAACCACCGTTATACCGCCTATAGTACTGAGCACCTCAAAACGGCGTCTAACACCCGCAAAGTCTGAAAGCGCCCCGCTTATAACGTCCTTACTGATGCCCGCATCATGACACACGGCCACGGCTGCAAGGGCGTTCATCACGTTGTACCTGCCGGGAATCCTCAGACTGAAATCACCATAAAACTTGCCCAAATGAAACACCTGGAACTTGTTTTTGCCGTCCTCGATTACCGGGGCCGTTGTAGTCCAATGGGCCGGGGAGACTGTGGAATAAGTCTCCACCCTTGTGGACGCATGTTTGACCGCCATTTTAACGTTATCATCTTCACCAGAGACCACCAGCAGACCGTCCTCAGCCAACCGGGACGCAAACCCGCCGAAAGACTCTACAACCTCATCTATGTCACGATAGTAATCAAAATGTTCTCCCTCTATGTTTGTGATAACACCCACCTGCGGTGAAAGATTATGGAAAGACCTATCATATTCACAGGCTTCTGCAACAAGATGTTCTCCACTCCCCATGCCCGAACTGCCGCCAAGTTCCGTCACCTCTCCTCCGATGACAAAGCTTGGACACAGTCCTGCCGCCTTCAGTACAGTTGTAATCATAGCGGCCGTTGTGGTCTTACCGTGGGTTCCGCTCACGGCTATTCCTAGCTTCTCGTCCATCAGCATGCCCAGCGCCTGGGAATATTTGACCACCTTTATGCCGTGTCCACGAGCAACCGTTATTTCCGTGTTGTCACTGTCAACCGCTGAGGTGGATATAACCAACGCGGTATCGGGCGTTATCCAGGAACCGTCCTGCTTCAGCGTTATACTCGCTCCCATCCTCTCCAGGGAGAAAATGGCGGGCGAAAGTTGCAGGTCGGAACCGTAGACACTGCATCCTCCCTCGACCAGCACCTTTGCCAGGGCACTCATACCCGTACCGCCAATACCCACAAGGTATACTTTACGCCCCGTCAGTGAACCCAATGTTCCTTTAATTACGTTATCTGGGGAGATAAGTTTCGGCATATATTTCCACTGTTTTTCTCTTTAAGTAGTTTCAGTGTAAGGTCCACAACCTCTTCGGCGGCCTTTGGCCTGCCAATAGACCAGGATGCAAACCTCATCTCTTCCAGTCTCTCCCTGTCTCCATCCAGAAGCCCCGAAAACACCTCTAAAAGCCTCTCTGACGTGAGAAGACACTCATCGAGAACCACTGCCGCACCCCTCTTCGAGAGTTCCATTGCGTTGGCATGCTGGTGGTTATCCGCGCCATAAGGATACGGAATCAGCACGGCGGGTATACCCTTCGCCGTAAGCTCCGCAAGCGTAGTGGCCCCAGCCCTTGAGACTGCCAGATCCGCCATGCCGTAGGCAGCGCCCATCTCGTCAAGAAAATCAAACACTCTGGCCTCGACACCGGCAATCTCGTATGCCCGCTTTACCAACAAATAGTCGTCTCTACCGGTACAATGTATTACCTGTATGTTGCGCTGTCTCTCTGCAAGCTCCGACAGGCATCCCATCACCGCCCTGTTTACCGCGGCCGCACCCTGACTGCCCCCCAGCACGAGTACGGTAATCTTCTCGGGCGAAAGCCCAAAGAACTCGGCCGCCTTGTCCCTCTCATAGCTGAAGAGTTCCCTCCTCAGCGGCGTGCCCGTAAAGTGAAGTCGCCTGGCGTCTCTACAGTATGCCGGCGTCTTGGGAGAAGGCCCGTGACACAGCATGAGGTCGGCGAACCTGGACAGTAACCGGTTTGCCTTACCCGGTATAATGTTCTGTTCAAGTATTACCACGGGTATTCTCAGGACAAATGCACTTACCACGGGAGCCAGCGACGCATAACCTCCCAGGCCAATCACGGCATCCGGCTTCAGGTCCCTCAGGGCCCGGAGACACCGAAACAGGCTCACCGTAAACCAGTAAACAAACATTACCGAATTCACAAAAGTACCCTTCCACCCGGTCCCCTTCAGGTCAAAGGACTCAAACCCCCTGTCCCTGAGACATCGCCTTTCAACGGCATTCCCCGTGCCAAAAAACGATATCCCCGCCTCGGGAAAACGAGACCTTATTTCCTCTGCCATGGCCACGCCGGCCATCAGATGTCCACCAGTACCGCCACCTGCAAAGACAACCTTCAAAGGCTCATCACCTTCTTTCTCTTCAAATAGATTAATAAACAGGTTTCTGTAACGTCAGCCTTACGGACCCCGGCTCCATGGCGCCCTTTCCGCTCGTATAAGCACGCCAGGGACGTCCGAGAAGAAGGCCCCCGCTCGCCTCATAACGTATTGCCACACTCAACAAAAGCCCAATCGCAATGAGAGAGGAGAGGATACAAGACCCCCCCGAACTTATAAACGGCAGCGCAATACCCTTCGTCGGCACGCAGCCCAACGCCACCGCCATGTTGAAGGCAGCTTGATAGCCCAGCATAAAAGTAACACCCAGGGCAAGCACATGACCAAAGCGGTCCTTTGCCATATGGGCAACTCGCACACCCTGCCAGACCAGCACGGCGAAGATCGTCAACAGGCCGAATGCACCCAGGAAGCCCAACTCCTCGCCAACCACCGCAAACACAAAATCACCGCTACTTTCCGGCAGGAAAAAAAGCTTTTGGTATCCTTCCCCCAGGCCCTTGCCACTCAGACCTCCGGAACCCAGGGCTATCCATGACTGAATAAGGTGATAGCCCGCTCCGCCGGTATCGCCCCACGGGTCCATGAAGGCCATGAGCCTTGCCCTCCTGTAGGGTTCCAGATACGCAAGCACACCAAGGACCGGCAATGTGGCTACAACCGTAATCCCCAGATAAAGCCACCTTGTACCCGCCACCACCAGCACCATCATGCCCAGAGCGACCATAAAGGTGGCCGTACCGAAGTCCGGTTCAAGTACCGTCAGACCGGCAAGTGCCACTACGGCCCCCAGTGGAATAAGGAAGCCTCTGACGAGTTCGTGCATACGGTCACGGTTGCTTGCGGCCCAACTGGCCAGGAACAATATCATGCCCAGCTTTGCAAACTCCGAGGGCTGGAAGCCTACCAGCGAACCGAGTCTAATCCATCTCCTGGCGCCACCGTGGGCAACCCCTATACCAGGTACAAGGACCAGTATCAGACCAAGGGCGGCAAGACCTAGAAGAATATAGGCTATCACCGGCGGCTCTAGCCTCCAGTAGCCTATCCACACAATGCCGACAACTGACACTACACCTATAAGAAGCCCTATCATATGTCTTATAAGGGTCTCCGAGGCACTATCCTTCATCCCAATAGTGGAGACCCAGTCTGAACTGTATACCATCAACACACCTATCCCCAAGAGGGCGGTCACCAGGCATATTATCAGGCTAGACGTATCGGTTAGTCGCATCATCCGTTTCCTATCCTACTTACTACTTCTTCCCACTCAAATCCTAAAGACCAAGAGACCCAAAAGGCTCATTACAGCCGTCAATATCCAGAATCTCACTGTTATCTTACTTTCGGGCCAGCCGATGAACTGAAAATGGTGGTGAAGAGGCGCACAGCGAAAGACCCTCTTCCCGGTCATCTTGAACACCGTTATCTGAATAAGTACGGACATCGCCTCGATCATGAACACGATGCCTATGAAGAGCAGCAACACCTCCTGTTTGGTAAGAAGTGCAACCAGCGCCAAGATACCACCGACACTGAGGGAACCGATATCTCCCATAAAGGCCTGCGCCGGAAAGCCGTTGTACCAGAGAAACCCCAGCCCGGAACCGGCCAGTGCCGCACAAAAGATGCTAAGCTCCCTGGCACCCGGAACATATGTTACGCCGAGAAATGCGCTCGTTTCCCAGTCACCCACTACGTAGGCAATGATACAAAAAGCGATGCTTGCCATAATGGTGCAACCTATCGCCAGACCGTCCAGTCCGTCGGTTATGTTTACGGCATTAGACGTCCAGGCAACGTAGAACATGACCAGAACCACGTAGAACCAACCCAACTCCAGGACGGTATTCTTTAGTATTGGCAACGTAATCTGAGTGCCGGCGTCAAGTCCACTGAAATGCCGATAGAGGACCATACCCAGAAGCAAACCGATTGCGAGCTGGAATAAAAGTTTCGTCGTATCTTTTAAGCCCATCGAGTCTCTGTCTGTAAGTTTTATATAGTCATCTGCAAAACCAATCGCACCGAAACCGACGGCGCCAAATAGCAGCACCATGATTGAATAGTCCGTAACGTCTGACCAAAGGCAAGTGGAAATAAATACGGACAGGAGTATTATTATCCCGCCCATGGTGGGCGTGCCTTTCTTGCCGGCGTGGAGTCTCCTCACCTCGTCCGACGGCGTCTTGGACACGTCCTCCGAAACCTTATATTTCTTCAACTTCTCGATAACCTTTGTCCCCAGAAGCAGACTGACCACAAAGGCGGTGAGCGCCGCCAGGCCGGACCTCAGTACCACGTCGTCTATCCCAACATATGTGTTTGGAGAAAGCAGGCCCATGTTCATATAATTGTACATTCCTAAACTGCCGCCTTTTTCCCAAGATTTTTCATTAGCTTCTGACACACGTCTTCCAGTTTCATACTCCTGGAGCCCTTGATGAGCACGGCATCGCCTTTTTTGAGCTTTGCGGCCGCAAAATCGCATAGACCGTTATCTCTGTCAAAGACCATCACCTTTTCTCCCGGCAGGCCGCTCTTCTTGGCTGACCTTGCAACCGTGCCGGCGTATTCTCCCGTCGTCAGAAGGAAGTTTACGTCTGACTTTGCAATCTTACGTCCCAGTGCCCTGTGCAGTCGTGGAGACTCCTCGCCCAGTTCGGCCATATCACCACAGATAAAAAACCTCTTACCCGGCACCTTTACGCTGGAGTATTCCTCCAGTGCCCTGTCCATGCTTGAAGGGTTGGCGTTGTATGCGTCGAGTATGATTGTTATCCCTTTGATACGGTACCTCTCCATCCTCATCGGCGGCAACTCAAACGTCTTGAAGCCCCGGGCCAGTTCACCCATATTCAGCCCGAGCTCATAACACACTGTGAGTGTGGCCAGGGCATTATATGCATTGTGAATCCCAAAAAACGGGACATGGACCGGCTGCCTGCCGTTAATGGTGAAGCTCAGCCCGCCTTTTGTCTCCTGCAGGTCGCAGCCCCTTATGTTGGCAGGTTCGTGTATGCCAAAACTAAGCTTCCGCCCCGGAAATCCCTTTGCAATCATCTTGCACCAGAAATCATCCGCATTGAATATCAACGTCCCGCCCGGCGCCAAATTCTCGACCAATTCGGCCTTTGCCTTGGCCACCCCCTCTATGCTGCCAAGACCCTCAAGGTGTGCCTCTGAGACATTTGTTATCACACCTATATCCGGCTTAGCTATCCAGGAGAGCCTCAGTATCTCACCCGGTGAATTGGCACCCATCTCGATAACGGCAAGGTCGTGGTACGGCTCCAATTGAAATAGACTGAGCGGTACACCTATAAGGTTATTGCGGTTCCCCCGGGTACTCACCATGCTGACCCTGGGGGACAAAATCTGGTCTAACATGTCCTTCGTAGTAGTCTTGCCGTTTGTGCCCGTTATGGCAACGACCCTCGCCGGAAGCTTTTCTCTGTAATACCTGGCCAGCTTGCCCAGGGCCTTTACCGTATCTTTTACCTGTATGGCGAAGACGTCTTCCGGCAGATCGCCCCTGTACTTTTTGGAGGTAAGAATTCCCTTTGCGCCCCGTTCCAATGCCTCGTCCACAAAATCATGCCCATCGTATTTCTTCCCCTTGAGGGCAACAAATAACTCTCCGGGCTGGATGCTACGGGTATCCGTAGAGACACCACCGAGCAGGGCGTCTCTCCTGCCGCTCGTGTGTCTTCCCTTAACTGCGCCCTGTACTTCACAACCCCAGAGGGCTTCCATAGCTCTCGCCTCTATAAAAACACCAACAATCTATGCAAGCGATACGGTGTTCACCGCAACCGTACCGGCTTGCTTTAACACTACCTTTTCCAACGACGGCATCGACAAGACGTCGCCCTGGCACCGCGGGCAAATCATTTTTATTACCTTGATATCGTTTATAATCCCACTCAGACCTTCTGGAACCTCTATCCAATCCCCAAACTTCTTCACCTTATTGCACGCCTGACACTGAAGTATCATGTTGCGGTGTTCCTCCATCTTTTAAAATAGTCGTCGATATACTGGAAACACCCTTCGGTACGCCTACCCAAATCCAACGGGAATCCGGTGAAACCTTAAGCCACAGAAACTTCCCGGTTCCTCGCGACTATCTCCTTCACCACCTCACGGTCGTCAAAATGGATTGCCCTGTCAGACAAGACCTGAGACCTTTCATGGCCCTTACCTGCGACGAGGACTACGTCACCTTCTCCTGCCTCATCTATTGCATGTTCTATGGCCCGCCTTCTATCCAGCTCGACGCTGTAAGTCCCACCTGACATGCCTCTCTCTATGTCCTTAATAATGCCCATCGTGGGCTCTGTACGGGGGTTATCACTGGTAATCCACAAGTAATCTGAAAGCCTCTCTCCAATGCCTCCCATCAGAGGTCTCTTGCTCCTGTCCCTGTCACCTCCGCAACCAAAGACAAGCAGCAGCCTGTTCTTTACCACCGGTCTGAGCGCGGACAGCACCGACTCGAGGGCGTCGGGCGTGTGGGCATAGTCAACAAAGACTGAATATCCGCCGGCACTCGCCACGTTCTCAAGCCTGCCCGGTACCACTTCTAACGATTCTATACCGTGCTTCATCTCCTCAAGGCTCACGCCCAAGGCCTGCGCCGCCGTAGAGGCAACAAGAATGTTACTCAGGTTATGTCTC
>JAZGAY010000059.1:0-3413 GCA_036475985.1 Candidatus Brocadiales bacterium | reverse complement strand
GATTCTTGTTCATCTCTGCCGCGGTGTACCGGCTGGCAAGATTCAACGTAATGCAGGCCGAAAACGACGAGCAACGTGACTTTACCGGCCTGGCCACTACAGGGGCGGCTGGTATGCTGGCAGCGCTTGTTACGTTTAACGTCTACCTCACGGGTGTGCCTGATGTCGGCAGGATAATCAACCTCTTGCCCATAGTTACAGTTATGTTGTCGTTCTTGATGGTTTCCAAGATAAGATTTCCAAACACCATGGATTTCGCAGACAAGAAATTCAGGTCGCCATTTTACGCCTCCATTATATCGGGAATAGTTGTTATTTTCGCCTGGATACCTCAGGTGGTTCCTACCATAGTGTTCACCGGTTACATCGCTGCGGGGTTTCTGGGCATAATTAAAGATAAGTACATCTCAGAAGTTGCCCATAAACTCTAATTGTCCTTCCGCAGTTGACCGGCTCCCATACATACGGACGGCCGTTCCGGCACCAGCCCCCACCCATCCACGGATTGATACGCCTCAAATAAGGCCCGCCATTATCTCGCCTTTGAATCAACCTTGACGTTATAGACCACAACACCGTCAAACCATTTTATTTATTATTTGAAACATCCGCAAAAATTGCTCTAATATCCGGTGTCTCTTCCAATGGCCGCCAGGCTGGAACTGGGCACTGACAGGCCTGAAGAGATAGCGGTCATACGTTCCGACTTAAGTTAGAAAAGATGTACGATGAATAAAAAAACCAAGAACACACCTGGCATAGAGGCCCTGGACGAGGCAAGGGAAACGGTCAGGGAGTCGATGGAGTACGCCGGCTCTCTCAAGGGATGCCTGTATGCCGATATCCGGCTCGGCCTCACTGAATACAAATCGGCCAATTCAGAAAACGGCAACGCCAAGGGTATGGAGGAAGAGGTAAAGATGACCTTTGGTGTACGACTGGTGGCGGGTGAGGCGCCTGCGTGGGGCTACTACGGCCAGCCCCTTGGAAGGGCCGATATGAGAAGACTTCGGAACGTCTTTCGCCGGGGCATAAAGAGCGCTTACCAGCGGGCCAGGGCCAATTCCAGGAACAAGACGGCAATGCGAGACCTTGCGCCGTCTCTTGCACCGGTGCGTCTGGCCCCTGTTGAAATATGTCAGGACGTCGTCCCCGCCGTCTTCGGGGAAGACCCACGCGACGTCCCCTTAAAAGAGGTACTCGCGCTCACCGTCAGGGTGACAAAAGAGATGCGGGCCGTCTCGCCCGACGTCAAACACGCCGTCATTGGCGTTGCCACAGGTCTTTCGAGGGAGTTGTTTCAGAGCACAGAGGGGACAGGCGTTGACCAGTCCACCGCCCTTACACAGGCCTCTTTCTTCGTAGTGGCCAAGAAGGTAGGTGCCGTGCCTGAGGCGTTCGCAGACCATCTCGGCGCACAGGGAGGGTGGGAGGTACTAAAAGGGAAAAACACCTACGGCAAGGGCCTTTTGGAGTTTGCCCTTGAGCGCACCAGGGACACGGTTGAACTGGCAGGGGCGGACTTTCTTCCTTCAACGGACGAGCTGGTAGTGGTCGTAACAGACCCCCATTTTAACGCCCTGCTGGTGCATGAAGTCATCGGCCACCCGACCGAGTCCGACAGGGCCCTGAAGATGGAGACCGCCTATGCCGGCAGGTCGTGGCTACTGCGAGGCCTTGAGGATAACGAACTGAACAAGCGCATCGGCTCGGAACTCCTGACCGCATTCTCAGACCCGGGGCTCGAAGGTTATGGTCACTACAAATACGACGCCGAGGGCGTGCCTGCCAAAAGAGTGACGCTTATAGACAAGGGCATATTAAAGGGCTTCATGAACGGCCGCGAAAACGCCGCAATACTGGGCATGGAACCAAACGGCTCCATGCGCGCCACGGAGTGTCAGTTCATGCCGCTGGTAAGGATGACAAATACTGTAATTGCCCCGGGGGATAGAGACCCCCAGGACATCTTAAGAGAGGTCAAGGACGGCTACTACGTGGTCAACAACCGCATACCCTCCATAAGCGAATCCAGAGAGAATTTCAGGATATCCGCCCAAAAGGTCTACAAAATAGAAGATGGCAAGCTCGTGAAGCTCTACAGAGGCGGCGGAATAAGCGCAGACTCAAGGCACTTCTTTATGAATATTGACGCGGTGGGAAATGATTTCAAGGTCTTTCCCATACCCAACTGCGGCAAGGGGCAGCCCATGCAGGTCATGAAGGTGGGCAACGGCGGCCCCACCCTGAGGAGTAAGGCCCGGATTACGGGAGAGTATAAATGATTGATATAGGCGACCTGAGAGACTGCGTAAGCAAGGGGCTGGAGTCCACGAAAAAGGAGGGAGTCGAGCTCGAGGTCTTTGCCTCATGGAATGAGCTTGTGACCATGCGGCTCAATTACACATCCGACATGCCCTCGATGGGCCTGCAGGAGCCGAAGTCCAACCAATCCCTGGGTGTGGGCGTGCGGGCAGTCTTCACGGACAAGGGCAGGGTAACGGTCGGCTTTGGAAGCGAATCTAACGACCTCCGTCCGGGGGCCGTTAAACGGGCCCTGAGGAAGGCCAGACGCTACAGGTTCTCTGACCCCGACTTCCACTCACTGCCGTCTCCTGCGGGAACGCCAACACTCACCGACTACCACGACCCCGCGGCCATGGAGGCGAAAGACGCAGACATCGTGGACCTGGGATGGAAGGCGCTGAGGGGGGCGCTAACGACATTTAGAGAAAGGGGCATCTCCAAATCAATCATCGTGGGCGGAGACGTGTGCATACTGAGAGAAAAAATGGCCCTAAAGAGCACCACGGGGATAGACGAATTCGATGAATCTACCATCCTGACCGCCACCATAACCACGATGGTGGAAGGCGAAGACGTTAAGGGCACCGGTTGGAGTACCGGCACCCACCTTGAGAGGTTTGACCCCGAGGCCGCGGGGAGGGAGGCTGCAGAGAGTGCCATACGCACGATAGGGGGCGAGAGGATTCCGCCCGGCATCTATGAGGTGGTACTCGGCAGACAGCCCGTCACAGACCTGGTCTCCCACATAATCGCACCGTCGCTCAGCC
This sequence comes from Candidatus Brocadiales bacterium, assembly GCA_036475985.1. Taxonomy (GTDB): domain Bacteria; phylum Planctomycetota; class Brocadiia; order Brocadiales; family Bathyanammoxibiaceae; genus Bathyanammoxibius. The sequence goes on along the minus strand of JAZGAY010000059.1, from coordinate 339 downwards.
TCTCATTTCTAAACGCATCTAACACCCCTTTTCTTGGGAAACTCGGAAAGGGGGTCTGTTCATCAAACCTTTCCATATACGACCACGGGGCCCTGCCGGGAGAGGTCGCCAGTAAAAAGATTACCTGTGAAGGACTGCCCACCGGAAGGACCGACCTGGTGTCAGGTGGGATGCTCGTGGGATTCTTGGCCAACCACTATCTCAGCCAAAAACTCTCAGGCCCCATCGCAAGTTTTGAACCGAGAAACGGTTTCAGATTCTACACCCTGGGCAGGAGCAACGACATGAGACCCGCCATCTCACCCACCAACATAGTGGTGGAAGGCAGGGAGGAGGTCT
>JAZGAY010000058.1:0-3282 GCA_036475985.1 Candidatus Brocadiales bacterium | reverse complement strand
CGGCGAAGTGGGTCTACATCGCACCCTTTACGGCCGGCGTAAAGGTCTTCGAGATGCCCCTGGCAGGTTTTTTTGGCTTCGGGCCATTTGCCTGGGAGTACTTTGTGATGTATAATTTCATACGGCTTCTCATCAGGCGGAACACGGGTCCGGGCTAAACCCCTGAAGACGTCATAAGGGCTCTTCAGTGCGACAGTTATCATTTGGGCTGTACCGGGATATCCACAATCTAAACAGGAGGGATAAAAGATGGCTACGATTGCCGATTTTAGCTTCAAAGGCGCTAAAGCAAGGATTCTCGATCCGGGAGACATCCTCTATAAAGAGGGGAGTATCGCCGACAAGATGTTCTACATTGAGAGCGGCACGATTACGCTGACAAGGAAGATTCAGGACAATGTCGTAAGAATCGGAGAGGCCTATGATGGAGAGTTCCTCAGCGAACGGGCCATACTTGGTGATGATGCGCCACGCGTCGCAACGGCCGTGGCAGACACCGAATGCGAGGTGTTAGTGATAGGCAAGAAGGAGTGCAAGAAGTGCTTCGACGAACTTCCCCCCTTCATCCAGAAAATGATAACGAGGATGACCAGAAGGCTCACACAGGCGAACGAGCTGGTTGTGAAGCTGGTCAAGACGCAACAGGTGGTGAAGGAAATGGCCGCGAAGATGCAGGAGCTTGAAGGTGCCATGATTGAAAGCATGGAACATCACGGCATAAGACACACAAAGGCATAGAGAACGAGAACGTCGCGAGACAGTTTAATCATACGCTACTTTACCGACTGACAGCGTAACCGTACCCCTCGTCTCATACGTCTTCCACAGGGGGTATCCGTGCCGAACGTTGCAGGCCCCCCTGTAAGACGGAGACCCTGTGGGACTACCGGGCCACAGCGAGGCCCGTCTACCCCACACCCCTTGCACCAACCGCAAAGGTCTTCTCGACGTACCTGCCGGCCCCCTTTGGTTCCGTGGCCCCTTGCCTGGGAGTATTTTGTTGTGTATAATCCCCCAGAGACAGCCTGTCAGGGCTGACACAGGCCCGTGTTAATCTCTGAAATACCGTAAGAACATTTTTCGGCCGCAACGGCTCTACCTGGACACGTTCCGGGACGTTTGCGATTTAAAGAAGGAGGATAAGAGATGGCTATTGTTCCTGATTTTGAATTCGAGGGTGCCAAGATGAAGGCCTTCAAGCAGGGAGAAATCCTTTTTTACGAGGGTAGCCCCGCCGACGAGATGTACTTCGTCGAAAGCGGCACCATTACGATAACCAAGCGGGTGTTGAACAACAGCATAAAACTGGGAGAGGTCGGCGCGGGAGAGTTTATTAGCGAACGCGCCTTACTTGGTGAAGGACTTCCCCGCTCTGCAACGGCCGAGGCGTTTACAAATTGTGAAGTGGTGGTGATAGACAAGAAACTGTGCAAGAAGTACTTTGGGGCACTCCCCCCCTTCATCCAGAAGATGCTGGAGAGAATGGCCACCAGGCTCCAACAGACGAACGACCTGGTCGTAAAAATGGCCCGCACCCAGGGAATGGTAAAGGACCTGGTCATGCGGATGCAGCTGCTTGAAAGCTCCATGCTGCAGAGCATAGAACATCATGGGACGGTTTAACAAACACGGATTATGCCCGTCCCATGCGCCCGGCAGGCCTCTCCGGCCTCAAGCCACTTGCCTGGGACCGGCTTGCAATGTATAATCTTTTAAGGCGTTCGACAGGCACAACGGGAGAGTTAAGGCCGCAACAATCAAACAAAACCTTGTAACGTATCCGCTGTTTCATAAATAAGGAGGAGGGCGAGAAGAGATGACATTAGCCGATATTAACTTCGGGGGCGCTAAGGTAAAAATACTCCAGCCGAAGGAAGTACTTTTTGAAGAGGGGAGTGTCGCCGACGAGATGTTTTACGTAGAGAGCGGTACGCTTGACATCTTCAAGGAGGTGGACGGAAAGCGCGTAAAACTCGGCAGAGCGAGTGATGGAGAGTTCCTTGGCGAGCGTGCCATACTGGGCGAGGAGCTCCCACGCACCGCAACGGCCATAGCACGCACCGAGTGCGAAGTGGTGGTGATAGGCAAGAAGGAGTGCAAGAAATATTATGACGAACTCCCCCCTTTCTTACAGAAGGTCATGACCAGCATGGCTATAAGATTGCAAAAGACGAACGAGATGGTCTAAGATTGGCCCGCATGCAGGGTAATAATATACGGCAGGGACACCGGCCGATAGCGCAGGCCGTCTAAAAATTTAAAAATGCAGAAACGTACCACAGCACTCTGCGGATCGGTACAACCGTGCGATTTTACAGGCTAATAGCCCCTGTTATTCTGTTCCTCGTTTTGTTCACCTTCTACAAAGAGGGGTCTTGCGATGAGGGCCGCAAACCCCTTGCTAAATGGACCTGCATCCTGTACCTGGCCGGCGATAACTTCCTGGACTGGTTTACCCTCCAGAGCCTGGAAGAGATGAGGACGGCCGGCTCCAGCTACGACGTCCGGGTCGTGGTACTCTTAGACAGGACAGACAACCGCGGCCACCTCTATGAAGTACGGAAGAACTATCTGGTCTCTCTCCCCCTCGAGGCGGTAAGACCCGATTGGAAGGACAAGGAGTTAAACACCGGAGACCCCGAGACACTCGCCACGTTTGCCTCGTGGGCCGTCGAGAACCTGCCGGCGGAGAACTACTTCATCAGCCTGGCGGGCTACGGCGAGGGCTGGAGAGGGCTGCTGCATGACCTGGACAACGGTTCCGGCCGGGGGAACGTCGACATACTCAGTATCGACGAGATGGGACAGGCGCTCGCCAGAATAATAAAGAGCATAAAGAATACAAACGGCAAGGATTTTATAGACATACTGGGGCTCGACGCCTGTTACATGGGCATGGCCGAGGTCCTGTATCAGGTTGGCAACAGCGCGAGATACGCGATCGTCTCCGAGAACGAAGAGGCGCTCGACGGCTGGCCTTACGACAAGGTCCTGGGGGCCTTTATCCGGGACCCCTCCCGGCCCGCTCGGGAGATTGCCACCGCAATCGTGGACGCATACGTAGACCAGGTCCAGAACGAAAAGGCCGTCAAAAAGGACAACCTCCGCACCGCATCGCTCATCGACATGGAGGGCTTTAAGAGACTGACGCCGCAGCTCAAGGGGCTGGCAACTGAACTGAGCGGTCTGCTGCCTGAAGAGATAAGAAAAATGATTGTGGTCGACCGTCTCACCAACACGTTTAACGTCAGCGCACATATTCAGGGCCGTTACGTACCCTAC
>JAZGAY010000057.1:0-7826 GCA_036475985.1 Candidatus Brocadiales bacterium | reverse complement strand
CTCGCCAAGGATGATGTTCGCGTTCCCCACCGCCTCGCTCAGCTCAATAAATAGTTTGTCATCAACAAACAGCCTACCCATAGTGCCTTCACCCTTGGACAATTTGGCCAGGACAACGTTTGCATTTTTTACCGCTCCACTGAGTTCGTCAAACAATTCATCATCCTGCAGGAGCTTACCGATAGTGCCTTCTCCCCTGGACATCTTGCCCATAATGTCATTTGCACTAGTTACCGCGCCCTTTAGTTCGTCGAATATCTCCTCATCGGTAAAGAATTTTCCCATTGCCCCTTCGCCACGTTCCAGCTTGGCCAAAATGTTCCTGGCGCTCTCAAGGGCCTCACCAAGTGTATCCAGACTATCCATCGCCAGGTCGAACTTCACCAGCATGTCACTAAAACTGGGCACGTCCATGCCTTTCAGGACGCTTCCGGGGGGCAGTATCGGCCTGTCGGGTGGTACAAGGCTTATGTCTATGTAACTCCTGCCAAAGAGGAAATCGGGGACGATCGCTGCAACGGAGCCCTCTCTTATCGGTACCCCCTTGTCGATGGCCATTATGACCTCGATCTTACCCTCCTTAACCTCCACCTTTTTTACTTCTCCAACGTCCATGCCGGAAAGTGAGACCTTTGACCCTCTCTTCAGGCCCTTGGAACTCTGGAAATGGGCCTTGTATTCATTGCGCTTCTTGAAAAAGCGGCCTACCTGCTCCACCCTGAACGTTATAAGCCCAAAAATGACCATGCCTATGATAAAAAATATACCAACTTTTTTTGCCTGTGCCGGCGAAGCCATAACAGATTACCTCACTTTTTCAAGGGGTGTGCTTAGTCCCCTGCCTCTTAAACCTGCTTATAAACTCTTCGACCACGGGGTTTGTGTTCGCCCAGAATTCTTCCGGCGAACCTTCTTCTGCAATCTTTCCCTCGTATATCATAGCAATATGGTCCGCTAATTTAAATGCAGAATCCATATCATGGGTTACAATTACCGTCGTCTTCTTTAACTTTTTCTTCAGCTCGTCTATCAGGGCGTCGATACGCTCGGCCATTACCGGGTCAAGCCCCGTAGTCGGCTCGTCGAACAATAGCAGATCAGGGTCCATCGCAAGTGCCCTGGCTATCCCAACCCTTTTTTTCATTCCACCGCTTAGCTCACCGGGGAGCTGTGACCCCTTACCCTCAAGCCCGACAAGTGAGAGTTTCTCTCTGACAATTGCGTCTATCTGTCTCTTGCTGAGCCTGCGCTGTTCCGTGAGGCCCAGACCGATGTTCTCAGCCACCGTAAGAGAGTTCAAGAGCGCCGAACCCTGAAAGACCATGGCAAATCTACGCTGAATTGCCTCCAGTTGCCTGCCCGTCTTACCCGTCAGCTCTTCGCCGAATACAAATACGTTGCCGGACGCAGGCTTTGCCAGGCCGATTATGTGCTTGAGCAGTACGCTCTTGCCCGCACCGCTGCCGCCCACTATGGCCGTGGACGTCCCGGCACGAATCTTGAGGTCGAGGCCCCTGAGCACATGATTACCCCTGAACCATTTGTGCAGCTGGCGCACCTCAATGGCCACTTCGTTTTCTGTAATTTCTTTTGTCTCGGAGTCTAACCCAATAACCATAGTCTTGTAACAAAATAATTAAATATGTATACGCTTACAAAGGAAAAAACCACTGAGTTAGTGGTGGCAAGACCCACCTCGCCCGGACCACCCACCGTAACCAGACCGCGGTGACAGCTAACTATAGAAATAATAACACCAAAGACAGCCGCCTTCACCACCCCCTGCCCTATGTCTCCTATGGTCAGCCAGTCCTCTATGTTCTCTACATACAGAAGAAACGGTACCCCGAAATACGCCTTCGCAACGGCGGCCCCGCCAATCACACCAATCAGATTCACGTATATAACCAGGATGGGCAACATGGTAACACAGGCGATGAACCGCGGCATGACCAGATAACGCACGGGATTGATGCCCAGGGTCTTTAGGGCGTCAACCTCCTCGGAGACGCTCATGGTAGCTATCTCGGCGGTAATGGCGGCGCCTATCCTCCCGATGACCAGTATTGCCGTCAGAACAGGGCCAAGTTCCCGTGTCATGGACAGCGCTACAACTGCGCCAATATTGGCCTCCTGACCATACGTCTGGAGAGCGACACCCGTCTGCAGGGCAAGCACGAAACCGACAAACACGGCCGTCAGGGTCGCGATGGGCAGCGTGTCCGCGCCAACCTGGGCCATCTGAGAAAGGACCTTGTCCAGGTTCTTAAACACCGCCCTGCACCAAAGTATGGTGGCAGCCAGCAACTGGCACATCTCGCCTACGGACTGGGAGAAATTCAGGAACCCGTTGCCAAGGACGATAAAACACCTTCCGAATTTCGTCCTACCTGCATTGCTCATAATACTATCTGAGTGCCGATCCCCTTGTCTGTAAATATTTCAAGTAAGAGGGAATGTGGTATCCTACCGTCGATTATATGGGCCTTCTTCACCCCGCGTTCCATTGCGCGGAGGCATGCCCATGACTTGGGCAGCATGCCACCCGATATTACACCCCGTGCGACAAGAGACATGACCTCGCTCTTTGAGAGGCTGGAGACGGTAGAATCATCGCGCAACGGGTCCGTCATGATACCGTGCGTATTTGACAGAAACACCAACTTCTCAGCCTTCAGCGAACCCGCTACAAACGAGGCCACGCTGTCGGCGTTTACGTTTAACAGCCCGTCTCTCCCCCGCGCCAGCGGTGCTATTACAGGTATCTTACCAGCATTACATGCCTTATAGAAAACCTTTTCCTCTATCGACGAAAGTTCCCCCACACAACCCAGGTCTACTTTCTTGCCACTCTCGTCCGTCGCCATAAATTTTTCAGCCCTCAGCGGAGGACGACCGTCCCTCCAGAGATTAACACCGCCGTCTCCCAGCTTCTCCAACTCCTGAAGTATGTGCTTGTTTATATCGTTTACCAAGACGTCCACCACTACATCAAGGGTCTCCCGGTCGGTAACGCGATGACCCTGGACAAACCGTGACTCTATGCCCCTACCGGCCATCTCCTCACTGATACGAGGCCCGCCCCCGTGAACAAGGATGGGCCTCATGCCCACCGTCTTCATGAATACTACGTCCTTAACCAGCCCCCGGAGACAACTCACCTCGGCAAGGACACTGCCCCCCAGCTTTACCACAACCAGTTTGTCCCTAAAGGCCCTGATATACGGCAGGGCCTCTATAAGTACATCCGCCTTACGGATAGCCTCTTCCACCAGTCCCCCCCTCCAAAAAAAATTGTTTCCGGAATATAACACCTGCGACCCTATGCGTCAATCGCTTTACAGAAGGACATTTACCGCCGTATGGCTTATTGACTGGACCCGGAACACGGACTATAATAGTGGAAATTCCTATTCTTGACGTCACGTCTCAACAGGAGGGTTTTAAAGAAATGAAGTTATCAAAAAGGGGATGCCTTGTTGCAGTATCCGCCATCTCCGTGCTTTCTTTAATAATTATAGCCTGCCAGACCAACGTGCAGGGCACCTATAGCCGCAACATATTCATGACGGGTCAGGCCCCGACAATACCCGCGCCAGACGAGGTATACAACCCGGATATGACCACGTTTAAGGTGGAAGAGAAATTTACGTACGAGGTGGCAATACCGAAAGAAAAGCTGGACAATGGAGAAGTAACGCCCGACGACTTGGAACTAATACCGGTGCAGGACAAGGACAAGATTATTTTCCATCAGGTTGAATGCCACTACTACAGACCGGTCATAGAGCGACACACCAGGACCACCGACCTTATGGTGTGCAACCGCACACGAAAGGGCACCGAGTACTGGCTGACCGACAAGACCAGGTTTGTTGAATGGGAAGACTGGTCTGACTGGGTCACGCTGAACAAAAAGGGCGTGGCAAAGAAGGACTAATAATCCTCTCCGGAAGCCTTACATTAACCGTGCAAATGTCATTCTGATGGCTCGCCCACCCGCCTTTGTGTGTAATGTAGGGACAACCTTTATGGTTGTCCGCGGACAGCCACGAGGGCTGTCCCTACAAAAGAAGTTGCAGGTTTTCCCTACACCTTTACCCGCCTCCACCTGCCACGGCGGTATAGTATGTAAACGGCTATGGCGCGGAGTATCCAGTCGATGGCCGCCCCGAACCATATCCCCGGAAGCCCCCAGCCGAGGACAATCCCGAACAGATACGCCACCGGCACGTGGAAAAACAGCGTCCCGACGATGGTAATCATCATCGGGCTCATGGTGTCCCCCGCTCCCCTCAGCCCCCCGGCGTATACCATATAGACGGCGAGCGCCGGCTGCTCTATCGCGGCAATCATTACACAGATAACGACCAGTCCCTTCACGTCCGGCTCAGGCGAAAATATACTGGCCAGCAGACCCGGGATGAGCAAGAACAAGGCGCCAAACGTGCACATCACCATCAGGGCATATATGCAGCTCCGTCTCATACTCAGTTTTGCAAGGTTTTCATTCCCCGCCCCCAGGCTATAACCCACCAGCGTGGCCGTAGAAACGGCCAGCGCGTAACCCGGCATAAACGAGAAGGCCTCTATCCGGATGGCTATCTGGTGCGCCGCCAGAGACGCCGTACCCAGCATCGCCACTATCTTTAAAAATATCAGATAGCCCACCTGGGTGAGAAATGCATCCGTGGCCGCAGGCATGGATATCCTGAAGATTCTCCTCATGATATCGGAGTCCAGAGTGAACACCTCTCCCGGCCTGATCGTAATCAGCGCCCTGCTGCCGAAGATAATCACCAAAACTATTACGGCACCCGCTGTATAAGATATGGCCGTGCCCCAGGCGGCACCCGCCACCTCCATCCTGGGAAAGATCCATATACCGAATATAAGCAGCCAGTTAAAGAGGACGTTCAGACAGTTAATCACCAGCGTAATGAGCATGGGGGTCCGTGTGTCCCCCGCACCTCTAAAGGCCGCGTAGCCGGCCAGCATTATCAGCCTGCAGGGCAGAAAGCATATGACTATCCTGAAGTACACGGCCCCAAGGGTCGCCACGTCAGGCTCTACGCTCATAAGGTAGAGGATGTTTACGGCGGAGAAGTAGAGTAGAGGGGCGAGGCAAAGGCCTAAAACAAGGGCCAACAACATCGACTGTGCCGCCACCCGCTCTGCGGTGGGTTTATCCTTAGCCCCGCAATATCTCGCCACCAGGCTCACCGTGCCGGCAGAACTTGAGGAAAACACCATGGTCAACACAAAGTTCACCGCCCCCGCCATACCCACCGCGGCAATCGCCTCCGTACCGAGCCTGCCAACCATGATGACATCCACTATGAACACCATCAAATGCAGCAAGTTCTCCGTAGCGGCGGGGATTGCCAGGCGGCGTATATTTTTATCGAGGTTTTCTTCCGTGGCTTCCAGTGTATGCATGAGAAGTAGCCATTATATGCTATCCCTTTGAGCTGTCAACATTAAGGGCACACTAGGGAACCAGATACGGCAATCAATTTCTCGTTGACAATCATCTCTACAACCGATAGAATCCAGACACCCGAATTGTTTTCTCCTGCGGATTTTATAGGAGTAGGGGGTGTATATAGGCATCGACCTGGTTGAAGTCGGCAGAATCAAAGACATTTTTACCCGATATGAGTCCTTTTTGGGTCGGGTCTACACCCCGGGGGAGATGGAGTACAGCCTCTCCAAGAAGAATAAGTTTGAGCACCTCGCGGCCAGATTCGCCGTAAAAGAGGCCGTGGTAAAGGCCTTGGGTACGGGAATGAAGTGGACCGACATTGAACTACTAAATGATTCTTCCGGAAGGCCTTATCTAAAACTCTATGGAAGGGCGAAGGAACTGGCCGATGAAAAAGGCATTGGCACGTGGGACGTGTCCATAACCCATACAAAGGACCACGCCATAGGGCAAGTACTGATGGTGTCCAATATGTCTTCTAAAGAATAGGCGTCTTGCGTGCGCAGGCTTAATAGAGGATTGTTATTAAGCAAAAAAATTTTCGAATAGAACCGTCAGAAACAGAAATAACAATAAATGACAAACAAGAGGAAACTCGTACTTATAAACCCTCATCCAATCGGTAACGTAGGCGAAGAGAACGTCTCCGTGCTGGCTCAAATGCCTGTGAACCTCGGTTACCTGGTATCTCTGACCCCTGAGAACTGGGAGGTAGACGTACTAGACGAAAACGAGGAACTCGCAATAGATGATAATGATAACCTGTCCTTCCCGGGCGCTGACCTGGTGGGAATAACGTCGGTCAGCTATCAGGCCCCGCGCGCCTACAAAATCGCTTCGGCGTGCCGGAAGAGAGGGATTCCCGTGGTAATGGGTGGCGTGCATGCGACCATTTATCCCAACGAGGTGGCGCAGCATGTGGATTGCGTCGTTCAAAGAGAAGCGGTTACCATCTGGGACAAGCTTTTGTCAGATTTTGAGCACGGGCGGCTGCAGAAGTTCTACGAAGGCGGTCTTACGCCACTGGCCGACCTGAAGTTGGTCTACCCCGACAGAGAATTCCTGAAAAAGAAATACGGCTATCGCTACTCCGGAATAACCACGACGGCCGGGTGTCCCTTCAGCTGCGAATTCTGCTCCGTCCCTCAATCCCAGGGCCGAAAATACCGCGAAAGGCCCACCGAAGACGTGCTGGATGAGATGCAGGCGATTCAGGGCCAATTCCGGGGCCTGGTGCTCACTGACGAGAATTTTTACGGCCATAGCAAAAAATCCAACGAAAGGGTTCGAAACCTCTTTAAGGAAATGGTGGAAAGGGGTATTTATCAGAACTGGTTTGGTTTCACGTCACTCAACATATACAAAGACGACGAGACCCTCGATTACATGGTCCGGAGCGGGTGTGTGGGCGTGCTCATAGGTATAGAGTCGCTGAATAAAGAAGCCCTGGAATCCATGAACAAGCACGTCAACCTGCGAATAACCATAGAAAAATATTATGAAGCCATCAAGAACATCCGTAAACACGGCATCGCCGTCTGGGGGACCGTGATATTTGGCAACGATGCCGACACCGTAGATACATTTGACGAGGTGGCGGACTTTGTATTGGATTCCAACCTCGACATAATGACATGTGGCATACTCTGCCCGTTTATCAACACGCCCCTTTACAAACGGCTGGAGAAAGATGACAGGCTTTTCCGCACGGATTTCCCTGAGGATTGGGTATATTACACGTCCCACCATCTTGTCCACATTCTCAACAACCTCTCACTTCAGGAACTCTCCGAGGGGCTCGGGCTCCTGAAACAGCGACTATGGTCAACAGAGGTCATCAGAAAGAGGTTTCAAAACTCAAGACAGGCCCTAGACAATAACAACTCTGCCATGTTTGCTCTAAAGGTCAACTGGGACTGGCGTGAAGTTATCGCTCATTTCATAAACAACCTGAAGAAGGTTGAAGCATCGGGGGTATACCAGGAAGCCCTTGAGCGCATAGGGAAAAAGGAAAGGTTTAACGAGTCCTCCAGCCTGATAACCACGAAGGTTTAGTTAAAAGAGAAGCCCATACATCAATGCCAAGAATAGTTGTAACAGGCCTTGGCCTGGTAACGGCCATCGGTTCAAACCTAGAAAAGTCCTGGGACGCAATGCTCAACGGCCAGGACGGCGTCTCAGAAATCACCACCTTCGACACATCCAAATATAAGGTCCACCGAGCATGCGAGTTAAAGACACTGAACTCCAACAGCATTCCGTCACCCAAGAACGGATACACGGTCTACGACTGTCTGTATGTTGCCACCAAGGAGGCACTTCTAGACAGCGGCATACTCGA